>JBOGNS010000534.1:0-4804 GCA_050747305.1 Candidatus Acidiferrales bacterium
CTCTCCATCGTAGTGACGTTCCTCTTTCTCGCCGCTCTCTATGAGAGTTGGGCGGTGCCCTTCGCGGTGCTGCTCTCCGTGCCCACAGGCGTGTTGGGTGCGCTCGCTTCGGGGTGGATGCGCGGCCTCGCCTTCGACGTCTATGCTCAGATCGGCCTGGTCACTCTGGTGGGGCTGGCGGCGAAGAACGCCATCCTCATCGTGGAATATGCCAAGGCCAATCGCGGGCGGGGAATGGGCTTGAACGAAGCGGCGGTGGCCGCATCCAAGCTGCGGCTGCGACCCATCTTGATGACCTCATTTGCGTTTATCCTGGGCGTTGTGCCCCTAGCGTTGGCCGCGGGCGCAGGCGCGGCCTCGAAAATCTCGGTCCGCACGTCGGTGGTCGGCGGAATGACCGTGGCCACGCTCACCGGCATCTTCATCATTCCCGTTCTCTACGTGTTGATCCAGGGGCTTGCCGAGCGGCTGTCCAGGCGCCCCGCCCCCGCAGTCGAACCAGCAATCGGTGACGGGCCGACCGGAGGGGCCGGCGGATGAAACGTCGCGCCGCGGTCGCCATCCTCCTCTTGCTCGCGGCTGGCGGTTGCACCGTAGGGCCAAAGTACAAGCGCCCGACAGTGCCGCTTCCCACCGAATACCGCGCCGTTATTTCAGCAGGCCAGGCCCAATCCATCGCTGATTTGCCGTGGGTGGACCTCTTCAAAGACCCGGAATTGAGTGCCCTCATTCGTGAGGCCATAGATCAGAATCTCGACTTGCAACTGGCCCTCGCGCGCGTCGAGGAGTTTCGCGCACGAGCCCGCTTTGCGCGCGCAAATTTGGGACCTGACACCGCAGGATCGTTCTCCGTGAATCCGTCTCCGTCTGGGAACGCGATCGACAATAGCTATTCGCTCGGCTTTGTTTTCAACTGGGAGATCGACGTTTTCGGAAAACTGCGGCGCGCGTCAGAAGCCTCTCGCGCGGAGCTGCTGGCCTCAGAGGACGGCGCCCGGGCCGTGATGTCTTCTTTGGTCAGCGACGTGGCCCAAACTTGGCTGGAGCTGAAGGCCCTGGACGAAGAGCGCATCATCATTCAGCGCACCATCACCAGCCAGGAAGCGTCTCTGGAACTCGTCCGCAAATTGAGCCGGGCGGGAGTTGCATCCGGCGCGGAGGAACAGCAGGCCCTCAACCAACTGGCCACCACTCGCTCGCAACTCCCGGCCATCGAACAGCAGATCATCCAGACAGAAAACGCACTCAGTGTTCTTCTGGGTCGTCACCCGGGCGCGATCACGCGCACGGATCGAGTTCCCGAATTCCCCTCTGCACCGGTCATTCCCGCGGGTCTGCCGGCGCAATTGCTGGAGCGCCGTCCAGACATTCGGTTTGCAGAGAATCAACTGCACGCCGCGACTGCGCGTATCGGAGTTGCGCGGGCCAGCAGGTTCCCGTTCCCCACCATTGGCCTGACGTCTTTCCTTGGGTCACTGAGCACGGAGTTGGATGACCTGTTCACCGGCAAAGATCGCGGGGAGGGCATTATCTCCTGGGGACCGGCAATCAACTGGCCACTCTTTGACTCGGGGCGCGGACGCGCCAGCGTCGGCGTGGCGCGGTCGCAGGCCGAGCAAGCCGCCGTCAGCTACCGGAGCACAATTCTGAGAGCCTTGCAGGAAACAGCCGACGCTTTGGCAACCATTCAGAAAGCTCGGGAGCAGATCACAGAGCACGAAATCCGCGTGGCGGCGGCGCGCGAAGTACTCCGTCTTACGCATCTGCGATACCGTGCCGGTGTGGTCAGCTATATCGAAATTCTTGATGCGCAACGGCAGCTATTCTCTGCCGAGGTTGACCTGGTGCGCTCCCGCCGTGCAGAGCTGGTAGGAATCGTGCAACTCTACCGCGCGCTGGGCGGAGGCTGGTCCGATGACGAGCTTCGCCGCCTTATCGGCAAGCCCACAATGACCGCGAAATGACTTGCTGTGAACCAAGGGGCCATCGGGAACGGGGTTACGACTATTCGTGAAGCGAAGAAGAAACTTATGCGAGGTGCGCGGCTTCTCGAAGGCGAGAGCGTCCCCGACCTTTTCATCCCGCAGCTCGTCGAACTCCACGCGCAAGGGCGCTTCCCGTTCAACAAACTGGTGAAATTCTACAGCCTCGATCAAATCAATCAGGCAGCCGAAGACAGCGAGAAAGGCGGCACGATTAAGCCCGTCATCCGCATGGCCTAGCGACGAAGAATCCTATCGAGATTGACGCGCAGGCTGTGGCCGTGTGGACTCGCATTCCGGCAAAGACGTCTCTCTATCTTGCCCCGTGCCGGGCGCGGAGCACGAAGCAGAATCACGTGATTCCCGCCGGCCGGTACGTCGCGATTGGAGCAGCGGCGCCCGCCGCCGAACATCACACAGAAGTCTGCGTTTGGGCAGATAGCGTTTCCGCTTAGCAGTGTGGTATCGCGGCGAGGACCAATTCCGGCTGGGCTTGCCAGGCGCCGAGCAGGATTACGCGGTTGCCGCTGGTGAGCACGTCGATGTAGTAGCGGTGGCCGTTGGAGTACACCACGTAGAAATTGGGGCGCTTGGGGTCGGGCACGACTGCCACCCCGCTTCGCAAGGCGGCGTGCAATCCCCCGACGATCCCCTCAGGATAGCCGTTCACGTTTTCGATCGTCACTTCTTGCAACCGCAGCGTCATTCCCCCTTCTTTCCCCACTCGCAGTCCGCCAAATCCACTTACATCCATCAATACTGCGCTTCTCATCTCCGGTTACCTGCGCAACCGGTCTATCTTGTATAACGCACCAGAAACTGAAAAGTTCCGCCCGGCTGCCAAAACCTAAAACAGCTCCCGAAGCTTCTGGCTACCCCTTGACAGCATTGCGCCGATGTACAATGTCCGATGCTTATGGGCGCTTCCGAGATGTCAGGCTCGCCTTTATGCCCCCCTTTTTCCCGGGGTCGCCAGCCGTCTTGCGCCATCCTGCCTGTTCCTCCTATTAGACGCCGGGCGCGGCAATTCGGTCAGTCGAGTTTGGGTATTTTGTCGCTGTTTGGTCGGCATCGTGCCGGTCGCAACTGGAGCAATCGCACGACAGGGTCGGCAAGATGCCGGCGGTACGTTTTGCGAGGGATGCAATGCTGGCTCTGAGCCTGCTGGGCATCCTGTTTTTTGTAGGGCTTAACGCCTTCTTTGTAGCCGCCGAGTTCTCGCTGGTGGCCATGCGGCCCTCGCGCATCGAGCAGCTCATCGATCTGGGCGACGCGCGCGCCGCCGTGGTCAAGTCGCTGATGGCCGACCTGGACCGCGTGCTTTCCGGGGTGCAGGTGGGCATCACACTGGCCAGCCTGTCGCTCGGTATCGTTGGCGAGGCGGCGCTGGCGCGGCTCTTCTTGCCCTTGTTCGCGTGGTTGCCGATCGCGCAGGCGGCGATCGTCAGTCACGCCATCGCTACCGGCCTCTCGTTCGCCATTCTCACGTTCCTGCACGTGGTGCTGGGCGAGTTGGTGCCGAAGAGTCTGGCGCTACAGCGCACCGAAGGCATGGCGCTGATCGTGGCGCGCCCGTTGCGCTGGTTCATTCATTGGTTCCGCTGGCTGATTGACGGCCTGGACGCTGCCTCGCGCCGCATTGTGCGGCTGCTTGGCGTAGCCAACCCGATGAGCCATGCGCTGGTGCACTCCGCCGAAGAGCTGCTGATCCTCGTGCAGCAGGTGGGGGAACGCGGCGTGCTGCGGCCCGGTCAGGAACAATTCATCCAGGGCGCGGTCGAACTGAGCAAGATTCAGGCGCGCGAAATCATGGTGGCGCGGCCGGACATGCATTTGCTTCCCGCCGAAGCGGATCTGGACGAGGTGATGCGCGCGTTTGCCACCACGCAGCGTTCGCGCATTCCGGTGTACCAGGGCACGCCGGATCACATCCTGGGCTTCATCCACATCAAGGATGTGGTGTGGGTGCTGCTGGACCGCGAGCGGCGCGCGCAGGACGGGCAGCCGCAGGCGCCCTTCAACATGCGCACTTTGCTGCGTGAAGTGCTCATCGTGCCGGAAACCAAGCCCGCCAGCGAGTTGCTCATCGAGATGCGCACGCGCCGCGTGAATCTCGCGATGGTGGTAGACGAGTTCGGCACCATCCTGGGGTTGGTCACGCTGGAAGACGTGCTGGAAGAAATGGTCGGCGAGATACACGACGAGTTCGATGTGGTGGAGCGCCCGCTCACTTTGTCCGACGGCGCGCTGGTTTTCGACGGCGCCGTCAATGTGCGCGACCTCGAGGCCAAGTACAGCATCCACATCCCCGAGGATCCCGACTACGAAACCGTCGGCGGCTTCGTGCTCGCGCAGCTCGGCTTCCTGCCGCGGGGGGGCGAAGCGTTTGATTTCGACGGCTTGCGCTTCACCGTAGTGGAAATGGACCGCCGCCGCGTGGCGCGCGTAAAAATTCAGCAGATCAAGCCGCCTGAGCCTGTGACCGCCGAGCATCCTGCCGCAGAGCCGCCCGCGGCCGGCCCGCCGCCCCCCGCGCCCGCAGGATGATTCGCTTCCTCACCCTCCGCCTGCTGCTCACTGCGGCCTCCCTCTGGCTGATTCTCACCATGGTCTTCTTCCTGATTCATCTGGTGCCCGGCGACCCGGTGGAGCAGATGCTGGGCGAAGGCGCACGCGCAGAAGATCTTGCGGCGCTGCGCAGCGCGCTCGGTCTGGATAAGCCGGTAGCCGCGCAGTATGCCGACTATCTCGGTGGCGTGATACGAGGTGACTTCGGCCAGTCATTTCGTTTTCAGCGCGCGGTGCTGAGCGTAGTGCTGGAG
>JBOGNS010000535.1:0-2317 GCA_050747305.1 Candidatus Acidiferrales bacterium
AGATGTATTCGCGCGCGGAGCCGATGGCCGGCCGCAAGTCTGCGAGTACCTCTCCGTCCGCCGCCTGGTGAAAACGCTGGGGCAGTTGCAGGAGGCTGAAGCATGATCTCGCCACGGCAACTGCGGACGCTGCAAACGCTCTACGGCATGTACGCGGAGCACGCCGCCGATCTAGGCGAGGGGCGCGCGGCGCGCCTGGCGTGGGCTGCGCAGCAGCTTGGGCGGCAGGTTGCGAGCTTCAGCGAGCTGCGCGGCGACGAAGCCGCGCAGCTGATTGACACGCTCAAGCGCGCGCTGGGGCAGGCCGGGAAACCGGCGTGGCCGCGCGTGCGCGACTACGAAGCGGCGCGCGCGGCGGGGACGCATGGCCGCCGCGGGCGCGCGGTGAAAGTCGAGATGCTGGCGACGGCGGCAGACCTGGCGCGCGTCGAGGAACTGCGCGAGCGGCTGGGTATGAGCCGCGAAGAATTCGGGGCGTGGCTGCGCTCGCGCAGCTCGCCGCTGGGCCAGCGCGCGAATGCCGCGCTGCGCACGGTGAGCGATTGCAATCGCGTGCTGTGGGCGCTGAAGGCCATGCTGAAGCGCGGCGCGACTTTTGTTGGAAGTGGAAAGGCGGAGCCCGCGACGGTACGAGCCGTCGCGAGCCCCTGATCTCACAAGGAGCGTGTCTCCCTATGCGACCTACTCGAAAAGGTAGCGGAAAGGCGGCGAGCGGCGCAAGCCGGCCCACCGTGATCGCCATGCCGAAACGGAAACAGGAAGCGAAACCTGCCGAGGCGGATCACACGAAGCACCACATTCACCCGGTGATCCAGCAGCAGATACTCAAGGCGGCGGCGCTTCGGCTCCAAATGCGCAAGGCCAGCGTGGCGCTGGACCGCGCAGAGGCCCAAACCAACCACGATCTGGAGTTGGTGGTTAGTGGCTACGACCCTTTTAGTGAGGACAACGAAGGTGGGCACATCCCGCTCGGCCAAGACGACACCTACGAGTGCCCCTGTGAAATCTGCACCGGCAAAAAAGGAGGCAAGTAAATGCCTCTCGCGGGCCTGCGACGCGGGTAAGGAGCACATCCAGTCGCAATGCTTATCCTGCGCACCGCCGCGCTATTCCTGCTGGCCCTGGCCGGGGCCGCGGCGGTCTGCGCGCAAGATGAACCTGTCGCTCTGAAGATGGCCACGACGGATGTGGGCCTGCTGGTAACGGTGGACGTCAACGGCAAGCCGGTGGTCATGTTCATCGACACCGGAGCAAGCTTCACGCATCTGGATGCGCGCTTCCTCGATCTTCCGCGCTCGTCGCGCTCGCTCCGCATCCACGGCGTTGCTGGCGGCGCTGACTTCCGCGTACTGGAGCGCGTGACGCTGACTCTTGCCGATTCTGGCGGGGCGGGCCGAGCCTTCGACATCCAGACGCTCGATGTGGACCTGGCGACGCGGCGCAAGTGGTGCAAATGCGAACTGGCCGGCGTGCTCGGCCTGGACGTGCTGCGCCGCTTCGCGTCGTTCACCATCGACTTTGAGGCGGGTGTTTTGCGGCTCAGGCAGCCCGCACCGGGGCCGGTCGCCGATCTGCGGTGGAGCCGTTCCCGTCCTCCGGCCCCAAAACTTACGTACAAAGATCGCAGGAAACTCTGCCAATCGGCTACCAAGAATCAACAACTTACCAGCCTCTTGGTAGCCGATTTTAGCAGTTTCGAACAACAATCGCAGGAAACGGCATACCCCATTTTCCGCCCCTGATTCGCCCCTCAACAACAACAAACCACGATATTTACCACGCGAGTTAACGCCACTGAACGTCACCTAACGCGACTAACAAAGATCGGGGGAAACACCAGCAGCCCGATGCAGAATTTCTCGTCCCCTGTGTTAATCTGCGTTCCTCTGCGGTTGAGTCTTTTTCCGACGGGAGCGACATGAAGCACGCAATCACCACCGACCACGGGCCCAGCGCCATCGGCCCTTACTCGCAGGCCATCAAGGCCAATGGCTTCCTCTTTGTTTCCGGGCAGATTCCGCTCGACCCTGCCAGCGGGAAACTCGTCGATGGCGACATCGGCGTGCAAACCGAGCGCGTGATGGAGAATCTGAAGGGAATCGTTGAGGCCGCAGGCAGCGCGATAGATCGCGTGGTGAAGACGACCGTCTACCTGAAGGACATCGGCGATTTTGCCGCCATGAACGAAACCTATGCGCGTTATTTTGCATCCGACCCTCCGGCCCGAGCCACCGTTGAGGTCGCGCGCCTGCCCCGCGACGTCCGGGTGGAAATCGAACTCATCGCCTTGGCATGAAGCGAACGCCATGAACCCACC
>JBOGNS010000536.1:0-20529 GCA_050747305.1 Candidatus Acidiferrales bacterium
ATTGCGCGCAGACAAAGCGCTGCGTAAAGTGAAATTCCTCAAGAATCTCCGGCTCACGATTTCCCCGTTGGACGATACCGAGTATGAAGAGATGCTGCGGCTGGCCGGAATCGTCGCCACGCCGGGGATACCTCTGCCGTAGGCCACAAGGCCATTCGACGCGTAGGATTGCAGCGAACGAAAACCGGAACGCCCGGCGAAGAAGCGCCGGCCGTTTCGAGTCCGAGTCTTCGAACGATGCTCTAGCTTAGGCGCCGTTTGATCAAAGCGGCGATGCCCAGCAGTCCCGTGCCCAGCAGCGTCAACGAAGCCGGTTCCGGCACGGCAGTAGAGGGAGGTGGCGCCGTGGTGTTCAGCGTAGCGATCAGGCTCTCCATGGTGTTGATGCCGGTCTGATTCCACTGGCTGCCGAAATGCAGCTCAACGAAGAACGGGTTGGACACAATGCTGGCCACGTCCGGGAAGTAGATCGTCTGCGACGTGCTGTTCCCCGATACCTGGAACGGGAACGCGCCGCTTCCGGTTTGCCCGTTGGTGGTAATCAGCGGCGAAAGCGGGTTTCCGGAAGACGAGAAAAACTGCACCGTCTCGAAGAATTTTGCCGGGTCGTTCAGGCCGGCGAGGTCCAGGTCGGTAAAGGCGAAAGTCAAGCTCGCCGTCGCCACCGGCAGCGAAACGGGCGAGAACATCAAAAACATCGTCAGCGCATTGGTGGTGCCGGTGCCGGTATCTGGGCGGGTTCCGGCGGTGTCGCCATTGACCCAAACAGGGGTCACGCCATAGACGCCATCACGCGCCGTGCTCAGCGGAATGAAGAAACTGATGCTGCCGGTCGCCGAGTTGTAGCAGACTTGCCCTTCCATCCCCTGGCCGCAAGTCGGCACGGCCTGCTGGGGATTGTTAATACCGGATACTGGTACGCCTAGTACTGAATCAGCTTGCGCAACCGTCGCACCGCACACTAGCAACAAGCTGATCACCGCAATTCGCTGCATTCGCATTCGTTAGCCCCTGGGCAGCAGGCATACGTACACCCGCACAACGCCTTTGGGGGCACGCCTCGTGCCAAATCGTCGTGTGCGATAATCCGCAATTCCGCGCATTCCTCGCGCATTACGGATGAGCAGCCGCCGTTTCCGGGGACAAATCGCTTCCATGGCTGTGCAAGGCCGTTCTCATCTTTGCCTTTTCCTGTCCAGCGCCATTGCGTAATATACAACCCATGAACAACCGATCAGTCGTCGTTCTCTCTGCCGCGGTGGCCGCGCTCTTACTTTTCGCGCCGGGATGCTCGCGCGAGCCGGACTTCGATGTGGTCCTCCGCAACGGGTTGATTTACGACGGCAGCGGCGGCGCGCCGTATCGCGGTGACGTGGCCATCCGCGGCGATCGCATCATGGCGGTCGGGCAGGTGAGCGGTCGCGGCCGAAATGAGGTTGACGCGGGCGGCCTGGCCGTGGCGCCTGGCTTCATCAACATGCTCAGTTGGGCCACCGAGTCGCTGATCCAGGACGGTCGCTCGCTCGCCGATATCAAGCAAGGCGTCACGCTGGAAGTGTTCGGCGAGGGCTGGTCCATGGGCCCGCTGAACGACAAGATGAAGAAAGAAGCCGTAGAGCAGCAGTCGGACATCAAGTACGACATCCAGTGGACCACGCTGGGGCAATACCTCGAATTTCTCGAGAAGAAAGGCATCTCGCCCAACATCGCTTCCTTCATCGGCGCCACCACCGTGCGCATCCACGAACTGGGCCATGAGGATCGCGCGCCGAGTGCGGAGGAGTTGCAACGCATGAGGGATTTGGTGCGGGTGGCGATGCGCGACGGCGCGCTCGGCGTCGGCACCTCGCTGATTTATCCGCCCGCGTTCTACGCGAAGACCGATGAGTTGATCGAACTGTGTAAGGTGGCTGCGGAGTATGACGGCATGTACATCTCACACATGCGCAGCGAAGGCGCGCGCCTGCTGGAGGCGCTGGACGAGCTCATCACGATTTCGCGCGAGGCCGGGTTGCCGGCCGAGGTCTATCACCTCAAGGCCGGCGGCAAGTCCAACTGGCCGAAGATGGACCAGGCCATCGCCAGAATTGAAGCTGCGCGCAAGCAGGGCCTGAAGATCACCGCCGACATGTACACCTACATCGCGGGCGCCACCGGCCTGAGCGCCACGATGCCGCCGTGGGTGGAAGAAGGCGGGCACAAGGAATTCATCAAGCGGCTGAAAGATCCCGCCATCCGCAGGCGGCTGGTGCGCGAGATGTCCACGCCGACCGACAAGTGGGAGAACATGTTCCTCAACGCCGGGACGGACGGGATTCTGCTGGTCGGCTTCAAAAACGATGCGCTGAAGCCGCTGATTGGCAAGACGCTCGCGGCGGTGGCAAAGGAGCGCGGCCGCTCGCCGCAGGAAACGGCGATGGACTTGATCATCGAGGACGATAGCCGCGTCGAAACGGTCTACTTCATGATGTCCGAAGACAACGTGCAGAAGCAGATCAAGCTGCCGTGGGTGGCGTTTGGCTCTGATGCGGGCTCGGAAGCGCCGGAAGGCGTGTTCCTGAATTACAATCCGCATCCGCGCGCCTATGGCAATTTCGCGCGGCTGCTCGGCAAATACGTGCGCGACGAAAAGCTGGTGCCGCTGGAAGAGGCGATTCGACGCCTCACGTTGTACCCGGCGGAGAATTTGAAGATCAAAGAGCGCGGCATGGTGAAGGCCGGCAACTTTGCGGATATTGCCGTTTTCGATGCGGCGAAGATTCAGGATCATGCCACGTTTGAGAAGCCGCACCAGCTTGCCACCGGTATGGTCCACGTGTTCGTCAACGGCGTGCAGGTGCTGCGCGACGGCAATCACACCGGCGCCACGCCAGGCCGCGTGATCCGCGGCCCGGGCTACGGCAAGCCGTAATGTGGAGTGCGGTAGCGAAGCTACCGCTTTGTTTACACCAAACCGATCGCTGCGCCTGCGCTGCGAAATCAAAACAAAGCGGGAGCTCCGCTCCCGCACTCCACAAGGAGTGAGCCATGCGAAGAGTCGTCATTGCGTCGATACTCCTCACTCTCGCCGGAGGTATCATGACCGCACAACGCCGCCGCGCGCCTGCGCGGGATTCGCTGCTGGACGGCATCGCCTCCGGCCGCACGCGCGTGGTGGACCTCACCTACGCGCTCAGCGATAAGCTGCCGAAGTGGCCGGGCGATACGCGCGTTTTCGAGGCGCGTACCAATGCCACGGTCGAGCGTGACGGATACTTCACGCGCAGCATCTGGATGCTCGAGCATTACGGCACACATCTCGACGCGCCCTCGCACTTCCCGCCGGGCAAGGAGGCGGTGGATCAACTTGCGCCGCAGCGCCTTTTCGGCCCGGCCGTGGTGATCGACGTCACCGACAACGTGAAAGACGACGCCGACTACCGCCTCACCACGCGCCGCATCGAGCGCTGGGAGCGTGAGCACGGCCGCATCCCAGAGGGCGCCATCGTGCTGCTGCGCACCGGCTGGGCGCGTCGCTGGCCGGATGAGGCGCGCTACCGTAATGAGGGTCGCGCCGGCAGGATGCGCTTCCCCGGTTATTCGGTGGAAGCGGTGAAGCTGCTGATCGATCGCGGCGTGGTGGGGCTGGGCATCGACACGCTGAGCGTGGATTACGGGCGCTCAGAAAATTTCGAGGTACACAAGCTCTCGCACGGCGCCGGCCTGTATCACCTCGAGAACCTGGCCGACATGTCGGCCCTGCCCGAATCCGGCGCGTACCTGGTGGTCGCGCCCATCAAACTCGAAGGCGGCTCCGGCGGCCCCGTCCGCGTCTTCGCGCTACTCCCGTAGGGGCAGGCCCCCGTGCCTGCCCGGTAGCACAGCCACTCCTGGCTGTGTTGCTGAGCAAAAAGCGCACAGGCAAGAGTGCCTGTGCTACTTCGCCTTGTGACACTCCTCATTCTTCGATAGGATGTTGCGCTTCGCACGCGGGGGACTCTCTCGCCGTCGTAACAGGAGGAATGATGCTTCGCCGTTTCATCAGCCTTTTTGTGTTTGCAGTGCTTGTGATCGCTCCGGCCTTTGCGCAGGACGCCACGCTTTACCAGCGGCCCACGCTGAATAAGACGCACGTGGTGTTCGTCTACGGCGGTGACTTATGGTCGGTGCCGCGCGAGGGCGGCGATGCGGTGCGCCTCACCACCGGCGTGGGTGTCGAGGTGGACCCGATTTTCTCGCCTGACGGCGGGCAGATTGCTTTCTCCGGACAATATGACGGCAACACAGATCTCTTTGTGATCCCAGCCGCCGGCGGCGTGCCGCGCCGCCTCACCTGGCATCCCGGCACCGACATCGCCGTGGGTTGGACGCCCGATGGCAAGCAGATTCTCTTCCGCTCCGGCCGCGCCAGCTACTCCGGCCGCTTCAATCGCTTGTTTACGATTTCCACCCAAGGCGGCCAGCCCTCGGAGCTGCCGCTGCCGATGGGCGAAGAAGGCTCGTACTCGGCGGATGCCACGCGCATCGCATACGTGCCGTTCTGGAATCGTCGCTCCACCCCTTATTCCTACATCTCATGGAAGCGCTACGGAGGCGGGCTGGCGCCACCCATCTGGATCGCAAGGCTCTCCGATTCCAGCTTCGAAAAACTGCCGCGCGAAAAGTCCAACGACTTCAATCCCATGTGGATTGGCGAGCGCATCTATTTTCTTTCTGACCGCGCCGGCGCTGTCACGCTGTTTTATTACGACACCGCCAGCAAGAAGGTCACGCAGGCGATTCGCAACGGCGGGCTGGACATCAAGTCGGCGAAAGCCGGCCCGGGCGCAATTGTCTATGAGCAGTTCGGCACGCTGCACATTTACGACCTGAATTCCGGCCGTACGCACAAGCTCAATGTGCGCCTCGCCAGCGACCTACCCGGCGTGCGCGCGCGCTTCGACCGCGTGGCCAGCCGCGCCACCAACGCCTCGATTTCGCCCACCGGCAAGCGCGCCATTTTCGAAGTGCGCGGTGACATCTTCAGCGTCCCGGCGGAGAAGGGTGACCCGCGCAACCTCACTGCGACGCCCGGCGTTGCTGATCGCTATCCCGCCTGGTCGCCCGACGGCAAGTGGATCGCGTGCTTCTCCGATGAGTCCGGCGAATACGCGTTGCACCTGCGCCCGCAAAGCGGCATCGGCGAAACGCGCAAGATCGCGCTGGGCAATCCGCCGTCCTACTTTTACTCGCCTGTGTGGTCGCCCGATAGCAAGAAGATCGCTTATCACGACAAGCGGCTCAACCTTTGGTACGTAGAACTGGAGAAGGGAACGCCGGTGAAGGTGGACACCAACTACTACGACCACCCGGAGCGTTCGCTCGATCCCGCGTGGTCGCCTGATAGCCGCTGGATTGTTTACACCAAGCGGTTAAAGAGCCAGCTCCATGCCGCATTCGTCTTCGACACCAACGCCGGCAAAAGTACGCAGATTACCGACGGCATGAGCGACGCGCGCTACGCCGCCTTCGACAAGAACGGGAAATACCTCTATTTCACGGCCAGCACCGAGACGGCGCTGACGACGGGCTGGCTCGATATGTCCAGCACCGGCCGGCCGGTGTCGCGCAGCGTTTATGTAATGGTGCTGCGCAAAGATCTGCCTTCCCCGCTGGGCCCTGAGAGCGATGAAGAAAAAGAAGCGCCCGCAGAAAAAGCTGACGCGAAGAAAGAAGAAAAGCCGGCCGAGAAGAAAGACGAGAAAGTCGCCGTCACGATTGATTTCGAGGGCATCGGCCAGCGCATCCTCGCGCTGCCCGTCGAGCCGCGTAACTATGGATGGCTGGGAGTCGGAAAAACCGGCATCGTATTCCTGGCCGAAGCGCCGCCGGTGAACTGGCCCGGGTTCGAAGGCTTCTCCGTTCACCGTTTCGACCTGGAGAAGCGCAAGGCGGAAAAGTTCCTCGATGGCCTGCGATTCTTCGACATCTCGTTCAGCGGCGACAAAGTCTTGCTGCGTCAGGGCAACCGCTGGGCCATCGTCGGCTCCGGCCAGCCGCCCAAGCCGCAGGAAGGCACGCTGCGCCTGGACGAGATGCAAATGCGCATCGACCCTCCCGCCGAGTGGGCGCAAATGTATCACGAGGTGTTTCGCATCCAGCGCGACTTCCTCTACGACCCGGGCGCGCACGGTTTCGATCTGAAAGCGGCCGAGCGCAAATACGCGCCATATCTCAAGGCCGTGGCGCACCGCGCCGATCTTAACTACCTCTTCGACGAAATCCTCGGCGAGCTTTCGCTCGGCCACACCTATGTCGGCGGCGGCGACGCGCCGCAGGCGCCCTCAGTGCAAGGCGGCTTGCTGGGCGCAGACTACACCGTCGAAGGCGGACGCTACCGCATCGCGCGCATCTACAACGGCGAGAACTGGAACCCCACGCTGCGCGCCCCGCTTACCGCGCCCGGCGTCAATGTGTCGGTTGGCGAGTACATCATCGCCGTCAACGGCCGCGAGGTGCGCGCGTCAGACAGCATCTACAGCTTCTTCGAAGGCACCGCCAATGATGCAGTGGTGATTAAAGTCGGACCCAACGCCGATGGCAGCGGCGCGCGCGACGTCACTGTGGTGCCGGTGTCGAACGAAGGGGGGCTCCGCTTTTTCGATTGGATCGAAGGCAACCGCCGCAAGGTGGACAAAATGACCGACGGCCGCGTGGCCTACGTCTACCTGCCTAATACGGGGGGACAAGGCGGCGGCTGGTCGTACTTTAACCGTTACTTTTTCGCGCAAGTGGGCCGCGAAGGCGCGGTGATCGACGAGCGCTTCAACGGCGGCGGCTTGGTGGCGGACTACGTTATCGATTACCTGCGCCGGCCGCTGCTGAGTTACTGGCACACGCGCGAGGGCGCTGACTTCACCACACCATTCGCCGCGATTTTTGGGCCGAAGGCCATGATCATCAACGAATTCGCCGGTTCCGGCGGCGACGCGCTGCCGTGGATGTTCCGTCGCGCGAAGATCGGCCCGCTGGTCGGCAAGCGCACCTGGGGCGGCCTGGTGGGCATCTACGATTACCCGCCGCTGATTGATGGCGGCAGCGTCACCGCGCCGCGGCTCGCGTTCTGGAATCCTGACGGGACGTGGGACGGGGAGAATCACGGCGTCGCGCCCGACGTGGAAGTCGAGCACGATCCCAAAGCGGTGCGCGAAGGCCGCGACCCGCAACTGGAGAAAGCGGTTGAGCTGGTGCTCGAATCGCTGAAAAAGAACCCGCTTCCGCAACACAAGCGGCCCCCATACCCGAACTATCACAAGACCCCGTAGCACAGCCCCTCTTGGCTGTGCGCTCGTGCGGAGTGCTGCGGCTTGCCGCCGCTCTACCCAGCGCGAAGCTCGCTTCGCGAAGTTTCACGCATTCCAAACAGGCGACACCGGCGATTCGGCATCCACGAGTCCAAGAAGGCTGACTCCGCGGCTACCGGAGTCTCCGCGCAACCGTCATCACCTTGCCGCGTCTAACGGCTTTGGATACGATGAGGCTTCGGCATCAGCCGCCAACTTCAACTGGGGATCTCTGATATGAAACGTCCGCACATCGCCACGCGCGTGTCGCTCTGTCTTCTGCTTCTGCTGGTTTTCGCTGCATCGGCCCCGGCGCAACAGGTGGAGGTGAAGACGCACACGCTGAAAAACGGGATGAAGATCCTGGTGCAAGAGGACAACTCCATCCCCAACGTTGCGCTCTACATCTTTTATCGCATCGGCTCGCGCAACGAGCGCCCCGGCACCACCGGCCTTTCGCACTTTTTCGAGCACATGATGTTCAACGGCGCGAAGAAGTACGGGCCGGGTGAGTTCGACCGCACGATGGAGGCCAACGGCGGCGCGAATAACGCCTACACCAGCCAGAACGTTACGGTGTATCAGGATTGGTTCCCGCGCTCGGCGCTGGAGAAAATTTTTGACCTGGAAGCCGACCGCATCCGCGACCTAAGCCTGGACCCCAAGGTGATCGAGTCCGAGCGCGGCGTGGTGGCCAGCGAACGACGCACCGGCGTGGATTCCAGCAATTTCGGCATCCTCTTCGAGCAGCTTTGGGCTACTGCCTACATCGCGCATCCCTATCAATGGCCGGTGGTGGGCTGGATGGTGGACATCGAAAACTGGAAGCGCGAAGACCTGGAGCATCACTTCAAGATGGGCTATTCACCCTCGAACGCCACGATGGTGGTGGTGGGCAACGTCACGCTGCCGGAAATCGTCACCCTTGCGCAGAAATATCTCGAGCCCATCCCGTCGCACGAGCCGCCGCCTCCCGTCACCACCAAAGAACCGCCGCAGCGCGGCGAGCGCCGCGTCGAGGTGCGCAAGTTCTCGCAGCTCCCCGTTTTGATGCTCGGTTACCATGTGCCGGAAACCAAGTCGCCGGACTTCTACCCCATCGAGGTGCTCGAGAAGCTGCTGTTCAGCGGGCAAAGCTCGCGGCTCTACAAGCGCCTGGTGGATAAGGATCAGATCGCGCTCTCGGTGAACGGCGGCTGGCAGCTTTCCTTCGATCCCACGCTGTTTGTCGTGAACACGCAGCCAAAAGACGGCGTGGATCCGGCAGCGGTGGAGAACGCAATCTATGAGGAGTTGGAGCGCCTGAAATCGGAACCCATCACCGACCACGAATTGCAAAAGGCCAAGAACATCCTGATCGCCGATTTCTATCGCGCGATGAAGACCATCAACGGCAAGGCCAACACGCTCGGCTCGTATGAAGTTTTCTTCGGCGACTATCGCAAACTGTTTGCGGCGCCCGATGCGTACTTGAAAGTGACCAAGGAAGACATCATGCGTGTTGCTAAGGCGTATTTCGGCGCCGAGAACCGCACCGTCGCTACCCTTATTCCGGAGAAGCCGGCTGCAGCCCCGGGCCAGAATCAGTAGGCAGAGGAATCCATGAGACGCTACTTCATCGCCGCAACCTTCGCGCTGCTGTTGCTCGCAACTTCGGCCGCGGCTCAGCAAAGTTCGCTGAAGCTGCCGCCGTACAAGAAAACGAAACTGCCCAATGGCCTCACCGTGCTGCTGATGGAGCACCGCGAAGTGCCCATCGTGAGTTTCGAGTTTGCGGTGAAGGCCGGCTCGGTGGCTGACCCGCGCGGCAAGGAAGGAACCGCATCCCTCACTGCGGACCTGCTGCGCAAAGGCACGAAATCGCGCACGGCGGAGCAAATCGCGGCGCAACTGGACTTTATTGGCGGCCAGTTCGACGCCGGCGCTCGCCCTGACGAAAGCACCGCGAGCGCCGAGTTTCTCAAGAAGGATTTGGCCACGGGGCTCGAGCTGCTGGCCGACATCCTTCTGCATCCTTCATTCCCCGCCGAAGAATTCACCAAGCTCCAGGAGCAGCGCATTGACGGCATCCGTTCGGCGAAGGACCGCGCGCAGGCGGTGATGTCTGCCTATTTTAACGGCTATCTCTTCGGCAGCCACCCGTACGGGAGGCCCACCGGCGGCGACGAGAAATCGCTGGCGGCGATTGCGCGAGATGACGTTGTGCAGTTTTATCAGGCTCATTACGTCCCGGCGAATGCGATTCTTGCGGTGGTCGGTGATTTCTCCGCCGTGGAAATGGAAAAGCTGATCGCGCAGAAGTTTGGCGCGTGGTCTGCGCCGGCCTCGAGCGCGCGCTCCGCGACTGCGGCGAAGCTGGCCGAGCCGGCGCTGGTGAAAGGAAAACGCCTGCTGCTGGTGGATAAGCCCGATTCGACGCAAACCTTCTTCCGCATCGGCAACGTCGGCATCAGCGACACGCACCCCGACCGCGTGCCGGTTCAGGTGGTCAATACGCTGTTCGGCGGGCGCTTCACTTCCATGCTGAACTCTGCGCTGCGCATCGAGTCTGGGCTTACATATGGCGCTGGGTCTTTCTTCGACCAAAGGCGGGTCAGCGGGCCCTTCGCCATCAACTCCTACACACAGAACGAGACCACCGAAAAAGCCATCGATATGGCGCTCGATATTTTGACGCGCTTGCACACGGAAGCCGTCAGCGAAGCGCAACTCACTTCGGCGAAGAATTACATCAAGGGCCAGTTCCCGCCGGACATCGAAACCTCCGACCAACTCGCTAACCTGCTTGTTGATTTGGAACTGCGCGGGCTGGATGAGCGCGAGATTAATCAGTTCTACGCGAAGGTAGACGCGATCACCGTCGCCGACGCCCGTCGCGTAATCAAAGAGCATTTCCCCCTGGACAATCTCGTCTTCCTGCTCATCGGCAAAGCCAGTGAAATCGCGCCCGTGCTGAAGAAGTACGCCGCCAGACTCGACAAAAAGTCCATCTCTGACCCGGGATTCTAAGATGCCACGACGAGAACGCACGACTACGGCGGTTATAGGAAGCGGCTTCGATGATGAGCGCGCCGACTTGGAGAGCTACCTCGTCACGCTGGATGAAATGTCGTATCCAGATTGGCGCGAACGGCTGGAGCGCGCGAAAAGGGAATCAGAAGCTGGGAACTACATCACCTTAGAAGAATTTCTCAAGCGAAGAAGGAAGCAAACGAAAAACCGGGGCCCAAGGTAGGGAACAAGGCGTCCAGATTCTCTCGTAGCGTGCAACGCAACCAACCTACTATTGCTTCGTTACTTTGGGCCACGCTCGGGGCCAACCCCATAACACCAGAAAACTCAAAAGCCAGTAGACCAAGAATCCGAGCGACATGCCTAGAAGCGCTGCCAACATGTGAATCGGCGTGCCCTCATACATTGGATTGCTGTATTTGTCGTACCCCAACAGCGGTCCCGGTCCCACAAGTTTGACCATGAGCGCCACGTGCCATGCAAACAACCAAAACACCACGCGGCTTCCACTGGAGAACCCTACCCAGGTAAGCAAGGAGGTGATCAGCACGCCGCTCAAGAAGGATTTTACAAGGAGCGCATCCAGTCGCCGCATCCAGCCCCCATCTCATGGGCCGCCTGTTAAGCAGCCCATGATTCTACCGCACCCCACAGACGCAGGAACTGTCTGTTCATTCCTAATGAAATGCGCCGGGCGCGTGCACGCAATGGAGATTGTGAACCACCTAGCAGAGTTTGAACTGTAAGTCGCGTAACCTGTAACCTGTAGCCTGCAACCTGAACCTATACATGCCCGAATTGCCGGAAGTCGAAACGCTGGTGCGCGGCCTCCGCCGATCTGTGATTGGGCGGCGCATCCTCGCGGTGCGCCTGGGCAAGATCGACTTCATCGACAATCCCGGCGTGCTTGCCCGCGATCTGCCCGGCCATCGCATTACCGCCATCGATCGCTACGGCAAATACTTTCTGATGCGCCTCGATGCGCCCAACGGCCGCAGCGCGCTAGCGCTGCTGGTACATTTGGGGATGACCGGCCATCTTGCGCCACATCCGGCACACGAGCCGTTGCCCAAGCACACTCACGTGGTTATGCCGCTCGACGACGGCCGCGAGTTGCGGTACACCGACCCGCGCCGCTTCGGTCGCATGGCGCTGCTCACCGGCCCTGCGCTTGACTCCGCCTTCACCTCGCTGGGACTCGAGCCGCTGGACATCACGCTTCCCGATTTCTGCGCGCGCATGGCCCCGCGCCGCGCCCGCATCAAAGCATTGCTGCTCGACCAGCGCTTTCTCCGTGGCGTGGGCAACATTTATGCCGACGAAAGCCTGTGGCGCGCCCGAATCCATCCGATGCGCCACGCGTGCAGCCTTACACGCCGGCAAGCCGTGGCGCTGCGTCGGGCCATCCAGCGCGTGCTGGCGGCAGCCATCCGTTCCGGCGGGTCATCCATCTCCAACTACCGCGACGCCAACGGCCGGCCTGGGGCCTACCAACTCCGGCTGCGCGCGTACGATAGAGAAGGGAAGCCCTGCTACCGCTGCGGTGCACGCATACGCCGCGTGATTGTCGCGGGCCGCAGCAGCTATTTCTGCCCAATGTGCCAGCGGGCGCCGCGCAGCTAGAGCCGAATCGTCAAGACTTATAGTTTTTGACGGGGAAGCCGCGGAGTTTAACTTTCCGAACCAGCGTGAGCATGCAGCAAGTCCGGTTTTCGAATTTCGCTTTTCGAGTTTCGGTTTTTATCGCGCGACGGCCATGCGCACTTGCGCGTGATGCTTGAGCATGGGCATAGCGGCGGCGAAGACGCGTTCGCCCCACACGCGGCGGTCGCGCTTTTCGAGCCACACGACGCGCTCCTGCAGCTTGGCGAACGGTGCGCTCTCCAGGATTTCCTCGATCAATTCGTGAACGCGCTCTTGGAATTCCAGGTTCTCGCTGCGGAAGCCGTCCGGCGGAATGCCGTCGGCCAGCGGCGGCACGCCGATCAGCAGCGTGTAACTCTGCATCCACCAGTCGAGCCAGCCTTCCAGCCGCTGCTGCCGCCCGAATTTGTTCACCAGGTAGCAGTAATTATCGAGCACCGAGCGGTCGCAGATCACGTTTTGCGCGCGGCTGGCGTCCAGCTCCGCGGCAATCTGCGCGTGCAGGATCCAGAGCTGGCTCTCCAGCGTGGTGCCTTCGTTCACCGGAAAGGGCGAATGCCGCGCCACCTCGGTGACCAGCTCCACGTTATAGTCCGCTTTCTTCAGAAGGGAACAGATTTCAAAGGCCAGCGTGGTCTTGCCGACTCCGTGAGTTCCAATCAGCGCAAGCTTCAAGTTATCGAGTTCTCCCCCGAGAGCGTTGCGATGTATGTAGCACATTTTCGCAGCGCCGCAAATGGGAAGTTTGTGGAAAAAGATGCGCCGTGGCAGCGCCGAGCTGACGAAGATCTTTCCTCTGTGACCTCTGTGCCTCTGCCTCCTCTGTGCTAATGTTTTGCCGTTCTGCTTCCGACGATCATGCGCGCAGTCGTGCAGCGGGTGACCCAGGCAAGAGTCATGGTTGAGGGCCGAACCAGCGGCGAAATCGGCCTCGGACTCCTGGTGCTGCTCGGCGTGGGGAAGAGCGACACGGATGCAGCCGCTGCGCGGATGGCCGAGAAGGTCGCCACACTGCGCATCTTCGCCGACGAGCAGGGCAAGATGAACCGTTCCCTGCTGGATGTCGGAGGCGCCGCGCTGGTGGTTTCGCAGTTCACGCTCTACGGCGACGCGCGCGGCCAGCGCCGTCCCAGCTTTATCGCCGCCGCGCCGCCTGAAGAAGGCAACCTGCTTTACGAGGAATTTTGCCGTGCATTGCGCGCGCTCGGCGTGCATGTGGAAACCGGCGTCTTCCAGTCACACATGGCGGTGCAACTTACCAACGATGGCCCCGTGACCATCCTGCTCGATTCCGATAAGCTGTTCTAGCTTTGCAGCCCGATTGGGGGGTACGAACATGGAGTTCCAGAACGCGCTGCTCGCGGTGGTGCTGGTGCTGCAGGTCATCATCCTGTTCTCTATGCGCAGCGACGTGCTGCGCCGCGCCGAATGGCGCCTCTCGCGCCTCGACCGCAAGATGGACATCGTGATCCGCCACCTCGGCCTGCAATTCGAAGATAAAGCCGCCGAGATGGTGCGCCCCCTGCTGCTCGCCGGCAAGAAAGTGAACGCCGTCAAGGAGTACCGCCGCATCACCGGCGCCGCGCTGAACGACGCCAAACAGGCCATCGACGCCATCGAACTGGAACAGGCGCAGAGCGCCGGGGAGCGAGGATAGCTTGCAGCGATCACGCGGGCTCGCATTGGCATCGCTGCTGCTATGTACCTTCCTGACGCTCGCGCTGCGGGCATCCGCTCAATCTGGTCAAGCTGGTGGAATGGATGAAGAACGCGTGCTCACCGTGGTGAAGGGCACGCCCGCAAGAGAACTCGACTCCGCGCTGCCCAAGATGCGCTTCGAGCGCTGGCTGTTGGATGTGGCCGGCGAGGGTGCTGAGCTGCAGTGGGAGCTCAACGACTGCGGTGAGCAAACGGGTGACCCGGCAGTCGATTCGCAGCGCGACCTGCCGGTCTGTGCCGGCGTCTACGGGCAACTCGAAGGCGGCCGCGGGTTCCAAATCTTGCTCGTGATAAGCACGCGGAAGAAAGGCGTCGGCGGCAAGCCGCAGGTGCATTCCATCTTTGTACAAACGGGCCGACGAATAGCGGAGCTGAAGCGCCTTCGCGACCTGCCGAAGGCCCTCGAATCAGACCGCCGCTAGCGATTACCTTCTGCTCCTCCTGCTTCTCAATCCTGTAAAGCCTTTCGTTGCAATGAGAAACCTCGACCACCCAAGAAGTTTGATGTGCGGGCAAAAAAAACGTTTGACATGATATGCGGTACACAGTATAGTGCGCTGCACTATGACGGGCAGAGTACAGCTCGAACACCTCGACGGTTTAGCTCTCGAACTGCGCCGCGGCGCCGTGGTGCTCGCCGTGCTCAGCCAGCTTAGTGACGAGCAATACGGTTACTCGCTGAAAAAAATGATTGCCACATCGGGGCTGGAGATTGACGAAGGCACGCTCTACCCGCTGCTGCGCCGGCTGGAGTCGCAGGGACTGCTCACCAGTCGCTGGCGCGTGGAGGACGGCCGCCCGCGCCGCTATTACAGAATCAGCGCACAGGGAGAAAAAACGCTGCGCGCGCTCACCGAAGAATGGCGCGTGCTCTCCAATTCCATCGGGAGGTTGCTGCGATGACGACGCACGAAAAGGCGCGCGACTTGATCGAGCGCTACCTGCACAAAATCGGCGAGGAATTGCCGGCCAAGCAGCGCGACGACGTGAAGGCCGAATTGCGCTCGCTGCTCGAAGACGCGATTGAAGAGCGCGCCTCCGCCGGCCGCCCCGTGGATGAGGAACTCGCCGTCGAGGTGCTGCGTGAATTTGGCAAGCCGGAAGCGGTGGCCGAACGCTACCGTCCGGCGGGACGTTACCTGATCGGGCCGCGGCTCTTCCCGGTTTATGTAGGCGTCGGAAAGATTGTGCTGATTGTGCTGGCGTGTATCTACGTTTTGTCCGTCGGTCTTGCCACCGCTGTCACGCCCGCCGGGCGGATGCCGGAACTTTTCCGGCCAAGTTCGATTTGGGGCTTGGTCGAGTCGTTCGGCAAGCTTGCGATTGTGAACTTGGCACTGCTCACGATTGTGTTTGCGCTCATCGAGCGCTTCGCAGACACGCGTCCGGAAAGCCCGCAGGCGGAATGGGACCCGCGCGCTCTGCCGGCCGTACCGGTCAAGGGGGATCACGAACGGATCTCGCCGCCGAACTTGGTCTTCAAGATCTACGCGATCCTGGCGCTTTTCGCGTGGGTGAATTTCTTCCCGGAGACGTTCGGCTTCTGGTTTATCGCCGACGACAAGGTGCGCACCATTCTCTTTTCCGAAATGGGGCTGCGCCTGCCTGTGATTCTGATCAACGTCTGGTGGGGGCTGGCGCTCGCTCTAAACATGTGGCTGCTGCGCCTCGGCCGCTGGACGCGGGAATCACGCTGGGCGGAATTTGGCCTTGGTATTTTCGGAGCGATACTCCTCTATATCACGCTGGCGGGCAGCGCCATCGTTGGCACGTCCGGTTCCACGCTGGCCGATCCCTGGAAGGCGTTTAGCCCTTTTTTGTGGATAGGATTGCGCGACAGTATGACCGGTTTCGGCAAGGCGCTGCACGTGATTCTCACCATCATTCTGCTGGCCACGCTGGTGGAGGCGCTGGTGCGGTTGTATCGCATCTTCCGCCGCTATCCTGTGTGGTGACGCAGTCACGCGACAGGGCGAGAGTGCTAGACTGTTTGCCATGCGCGCCGCCCGTCACATCCTAGGTACCTTGCTGTCTGTGTGCGCGGCCACGCCGCTCGTCGCCCAATCGCAGCCCGCACGGGACGGCGACGAAATTCCGCTTGAGCGTTGCGACCGTTTGCCAGTGGTCAAGGTGCGCATCGACGGCGCGGACTACCGCTTCCTGGTGGACACCGGCGCCACCACTTTTCTTAATCTGAAGTCATTCTCCAGCGGCAAGTCGAAGCGGATAACCATCAGCTCCTGGAGCGGCACCGGCAGCACCAGCGCCCGCGAAGTGATGCTGCCGGAACTGGCGTTAGGCTCGCACCGCATCGAAAAATTGCGCGTGCCTGCGGTGGATTTGAGCGCCATTGGCGAAGCCTGCGGCGGCCAGATCGATGGCATCCTCGGCGTGGACCTGCTCGAGAAACTTGGCGCCACGATTGACCTCCATCGCCGCGTGGCGCGGCTCGGCAATGTGGCCACGCCGCCGCGGGATTCCGACGAGGAAGCGCGGAAGCATCATGCGCAGATGGAGCGGCTCTGTCTGGCTGCGTTCAATGCGGCCGACGTCAAGGCTCTGGAAGAATGCCTCGATCCTGACGTCGTGCTCTTCACACCATGGGGCGAGTCGCGCGGGCGCAAGGCCATGGTGGATTACGTCCGCGAACGCTACTTTTCCCTCCACCCGTTGCCGCGCATGGAGATGAAGGTGAAATCCGTGCGCATCATCGGTTCCGCGGCCTATTACGACTACGATTATTCCATCACGCTGCCCGTCGGCCGCATCGAGGGCCGCGGCACCGGCCTCTGCCGCCGCCACGGCGACCGCTGGCTGCTGCTCAACATGCACAACTCCCGGGTGGAACCCTCCGGGCCTGCTGACCTGTCCTCTCGTCCTTGAACAATCCACGTCGGTAAACTCACCAGACCAAGTGGCGCGGATTTGCTTTGAAGTGCGGCAGCTCGTCGGGAGTCTTGCGCCGGATGCCTTCAGGTCCCGCGGCGTCGGTGCGCCATATTTTCAGACTCGGCGGCAGCACCCAGTTGGAGCCTTGCTGCTGCCAGCGATAGTCTTCCGGGCGCCATGCCACCGGGGCAATGCTCGCGATGTACTCCACCGCTTTTTCATCGGGGTAGACGATGAGGAGATCCTGGTCGAGGTTGTTGGGCGGAACGGCTTGCTCGATGACGTTCGTCACGATTACGACGATGCCGCGACCGTCAGGCCGCCACGGCCCGAACCGCGCGCGCCGTCCCGGTGGTTGCAGCGCAAGCATGGGGGCCACGTCCAGGCTCTCGCCCGTGGCGAGATCCACGATTACTGCGTCTTCCTCCCCGGCCAGGGCGACATGCGCGCCACTTGGCGACCACGCCTCCGGCTCGCTCAGCGGCGAAATCGAGAGGCGGTGGCTTGCGACCTTCGAGCGACGCCCGATCTGCGTGTCGTAAAAGTACGTGCCGCAGGCGGGATCATTTTCACCGGGACAGAGCTGAAAGAAAATCGAGCTCGGCCGGGCAGGGTAGACGACGCGCGCGACCACGTTGGAGGCTACGCGCCGATCCCACAGTGTGCCGCGCTGGTAGATCGTGCGCTCTGTGCCGCGGTGTCCGACCGCGTCATAGGTCCAGTAGCTGATCTTGAATTCACCCTGAATCTCGCTGCGGATGGAGACGGGAATCATCCCTGCTGCTTGCAACACCCATACGACGAATACAGCGAAGAGTAGAAATGCCGTCAACCCAACGCCGTAAATCAGTTTTCTCCGGCGTGAAGGCCGATAGGATGCTGCGGGCGGCTGGACCATGAGCAGGTATTCTAACGGAGCAGGTGGATCCGCATGCCGCAATGTCGGCAGCGCGGTTGCTGAAGAAACAACGGCGCCCAACGAGCCGCGGTTCACGTCACACGAGGCGACGACAGTGTCGAACGCTACTCAGGGTGTTGGTGCTTCCGGAGCTGCGATTCGCGCTGGCCTTGCTGTGGCGATTGCGATAATCTGCCGCACGCGCGTCGCGATGGGAAACAAGGCGCGTGCCTGGGCCTTGTCCGCTGGAGCGACAAAGCGCACGGGCTGGTAAGCCTGTGCCACCCGGATTCCCCAATGCTCTTCAAGGCGCAAAGCGCGGCGGTGTATGGCATCGACGCCTACCTCGTGGAGGTCGAGGTGGACGTCGGCTCCGGCAAAATGAATGAGTTCACCGTGGTCGGCCTGCCGGACATTGCGGTGAAGGAGAGCCGCGAGCGCATCAAGGCCGCGCTGAAGAATTGCGGCTTCGATTTCCCCGCGCCGCAGAGCGTCACCATCAATCTCGCGCCCGCCGACATTCGCAAGGAAGGCTCGGCCTTCGACCTGCCGATGGCGCTGGGCATTCTCGGCTGCATTGGCACCTTCTTTGGCAAAGCGCTCGACGGCTTCGTTTTTCTCGGCGAGCTTTCACTGGACGGCGGCGTGCGCCCGGTGCGCGGCGCGCTTTCTGCGGCGCTGGCGGCGCGCGAACGCGGTATTCGCAACCTGGCTGTTGCCGAAGCCAACGCGAAGGAAGCGGCGGTAGTGGAAGGCGTGGACGTCTACCCCGTGCGCTCGCTTCCGCAAGCCGTGGATTTGATCAATGCGCCAGAATCCTTCCAGCCGCTGCGCGTGGACACCTCGCAGATGCTTGACGCTGCCTCGCATTACGCCGTGGACATGCGCGACGTGCGAGGGCAGATGGCCGCGAAGCGCGCGCTGGAAGTTGCCTGCGCCGGCAGCCACAACATCATCTTCATCGGCCCGCCCGGCGCCGGCAAAACCATGCTCGCCAAGCGCATCCCCACCATCCTGCCGCCCATGACGCTGAGCGAATCCATCGAGACCACCCGCATCCACTCCGTCGCGGGTACGCTCGACGGCCGCGGCTTAGTCGGCACGCGCCCGTTTCGTTCCCCGCACCACACCATCAGCGATGCCGGACTGATTGGCGGCGGTGCGATTCCGCGTCCGGGAGAGGTGTCGCTGGGCCACAACGGCGTGCTGTTTCTCGACGAACTGCCGGAGTTCGAACGCAACGTGCTGGAAGTGATGCGGCAACCTCTGGAAGACGGAGCGGTGACCATTGCGCGCGCGGCCATCAGCGTCACCTTTCCCGCGCGCTTCATGCTGGCGGCGGCGATGAATCCCTGCCCCTGCGGCTTCTTCGGCGACCCCACGCGCCAGTGCAATTGCTCGCCGCCGCAGATTCAGCGCTACGTCTCAAAGATTAGCGGGCCGCTGCTCGACCGCATCGATATCCACATCGAAGTGCCCGCAGTGAAGTACAAAGAGCTGCGCGGCGATCAGCTCGGTGAAAGCTCCGGCGACGTGCGCGACCGCGTGCTGGCCGCGCGCCGCATCCAGCAGCAACGCTTCGCCGGCGAAAAAATCTACGCCAACGCGCAGATGCCGCCCAAGCTGATTCGCAAGCACTGCGCCATTTCCGAGGAAGGCGAAAAGCAGCTCGAAAACGCCATCACCCGCCTCGGCCTCTCCGCGCGCGCCCACGACCGCATCCTGAAAGTGGCCCGCACCATCGCCGACCTGCACGCCGCCGCAGACATCGCCCCCGCCCACCTCGGCGAAGCCATCCAATACCGCACCCTCGACCGCACGTACTGGACGTAAGGGGGATACCAGTGCCTGAACAGTGGGAATCCTATATTACTGAACGCAACGAGCAGATTGCATCCGTAGCGGTTGACTTTGGCTTGCAAGCAAAAGCCCCCGACAGCAAGGGGCGGTGAGCGCGGAGGCAATGAGGCCGGTTGCGACCGACTTCCGATGAACTCAAGGCACAGCCACTCTATCTGTTTCCGCGATTTCAACGGATCGCAGATCGCTGGTTATGACGAGGGCGGCGCGGTGCGGCAGCGCGAATGCGGCGAGCGCGTAACAGCCGGCGCCGGTGAGCGCGGACGCCGTGATGCTGGTCTCCATCGAAATGAGGATGGCGAGGAAGCTGGCCAGCACCGACGCGGCGCCGTTGAGCGCCCACATCCACGGTAAATTCGCTTCCTGCCCAAGCTTCACCATCCAACGCAGCCCAACCGGGAAGCAGAAGCCCATCACGAAGCCGGGCGGCATCACCAGCGCCAAGCTTAGGGCGATGCGCTGCGACAACACACCCGCCACAGATGCATGAATCGCCGGCACCGCCGCGGCTGCATACGCGACCACCACCAGCGCGGCGGCAAATGCAGGCCCGCGGCTGGCCAAACTCGACGAAAATCGCAGCCGCTCGGAAGCCAGACTTCCCACTCCCGCCGCCAGAATCACTCCTGCCAATACCACCGCCATCGAATAGATGGGATGGCCCAGCAGGATCGAGAGCTGCTGCATCATGGCAATTTCCACCAGCAAAAAGCCCATTCCGATGGCGATGAAATAGACAATCGCGCCTGCCGGGGCGCGCTCCGCCTGCTGGCGCGTGCCGTTGAGCCGTGCCCGCCGCGCCAGCGGCAACACTACGGTCAGCAGCACCAGCAGCATCGCAGCCAGCATGAACCCGAGTACAAACAGAAGCGCTTGCAGATTGCCTTCCGCCAGCCCGCGATTGCGCCAGACTTGCGGCACGTTGCGCAACCGCAGCGCGTTGAAGAAGAATGGCGATGCATCGTATGCCGGTGAATAATCGAAGTAGCCGCTCTCCCGCAGACCATTCAGTTGATCCAAACTGCGCGCCGAGATAATCGCGTGCAGCTCCGGCGCAACCGTAGAGCTCCCAGGCAGAAAAAGAAAATGAAAATCCATCTCCTCGACAATGACGTGCAGCCGCGCCAAATCGGCCGCCGCCAGCGGCCGGTTACTTACCAACAGCGTGGCCACGCCCCCGGAACCAATCAGCGCGATGTGTGGTGA
>JBOGNS010000537.1:0-3671 GCA_050747305.1 Candidatus Acidiferrales bacterium
AGGCGCGCGCCGCGGCCAGCGCGTCATCGAGCGTTTCGCCGGCGACAAAACGCCGCGCCATGCCGCGGGTGGTCGCATTCGACGTCACCCACCGCGCCACGCGCTGGCTTTCGGAGAGTTGCAGCAGAAGTGCGCGCATCATGAGAAATGAAGACGCGAAAGGTTACCACAGCAGGGAGGTTGCAGGTTCCAGGTTCCAGGTTCCAGGTTGCAGGTTTCCGGTGTGTTGGAAGTTCTGAGTTAGCTGACAGTCGACAGCTTACAGCTCACAGCCGACAGCCTACAGTTGACAGAAAGGGCGCCCATAGGGCTGTCGCAGCCACTCCGACGGACAATGCGATCCAAGCTGTCGGCCATCGGCTGCGTCACCTGTAAGCTGTCGACTGTAAGCTGTCGACTGTGAGCTAGTTCTGCGTTCTGAGTTCTACCTTCTGAGTTGCTACTCGTGGTGCGCTTCGAGGAAGCGCTCGGCATCAATCGAGGCCATGCAGCCGGAGCCGGCGGCAGTGACGGCTTGCCGATAGATGTGATCCTGCACATCACCGGCGGCAAACACGCCTTCGACATTGGTGCGCGTGGTTCCCGGTTTGGTGATCAGGTAGCCGTTGGCGTCCATGTCGAGCTGGCCTTTGAACACCTGCGTATTGGGCGTGTGCCCGATGGCAACAAACAAGCCCGCCACCGGCAGCGTTTCCTCATGCCCGTTGGAAACGTGGCGCACCTTCACGCCCTCGACGCCACTTTTGTCTTTGGCGCCGATCACGTCGGTAACCACATAGGGAGTTTGAAACTTAATTTTTTCGTTTTTCAGCGCGCGGTCCAGCATGATCTTCGAGGCACGAAACTCATCGCGGCGATGAACCAGCGTCACCTTGGTGGCAAATTTCGTGAGAAAGATCGCCTCTTCCATCGCGGTATCGCCGCCGCCCACCACCGCCAGCTCCTTGCCGCGATAAAAAAAACCGTCGCAGGTGGCGCATGACGACACGCCATGGCCGCGCAGCTTCTGCTCCGACTCCAAACCCAGCCAGCGCGCCGAGGCACCGGCCGCGACGATCAACGTTTTGCCCTCGTACACATCACTTCCCACGGAAATTTTGAACGGGCGCTTGCTCAGGTCCGCGGCCGTCACCGCCCCCGCTTTGAAATCCGCGCCGAAGCGCTGCGCCTGCTTGCGCATGTTTTCGATCAAATCCGGACCCAGAATGCCATCGGGAAAGCCGGGATAGTTTTCCACGTCGGTGGTTAGCGTCAGTTGGCCGCCCGGCTCAAGGCCATCAATCACCAGCGGGCGCAAATTGGCGCGTGCCGCATAAATCGCGGCGGTCAACCCGGCACACCCGCTGCCAATGATGATGACGTTGTGCACTCGTCCCCCTGCGTGTGCGATTGCCTCGCCAACCCGCGTGGCGGGCACTTGAAGAGATGCATATTGTAGCATCGTCGATTCAGACCGCCCGGTTAGGGTGTTTTCCCGCTTGATGCGCGGAAGTGCGCAGCGGGCGGGCTTGCTGATGGTGCGCTTGACCGCAAGCGTGCGCGAATAACGGCTACAATTGCGGTTCGCATTTCACAAGCTCAGCGATTGGAGGCCTCTCACGAGCGACGACATCATCCTCGTTCTGGCGGCGATGGTTGCGGGGGCAATCGCCTCGGTTTCCGGATTCGGCATTGGCAGCATCCTGACGCCGCTGCTCGCAGCCGGGATGGGCACGAAGCTCGCCGTGGTCATCGTTTCCATTCCGCATTTCGTAGGTACCGCGCTGCGCTTCGCTTTAATCCGCCAGCACGTGGATAAGCGCGTGCTACTGACTTTCGGCGTTACCAGCGCGTTCGGCGGATTGGCCGGCGCGCTGCTCCACATATCACTGCGCAGCGCGATCCTCGGCTACCTGCTGGGCGGCTTGCTCATCTTTGCGGGACTCATGGGGCTCACCGGCGGTGCGGAACGGATGCGCTTCGGACGCACCAGCGGGTGGATCGCCGGCGCGCTTTCCGGCGTCTTCGGCGGGCTGGTGGGCAATCAGGGAGGCATCCGCTCCGCCGCGCTGCTCGGCTTCGACGTGTCGAAGGAAACTTTCGTCGCCACCGCCACGGCGATTGGGCTGATTGTTGATCTGTTCCGGCTGCCTGTGTATGCGGCAACCGCTTACCAAGACATCGCCGCCCAATGGCGATTCGTCCTGCTCGCCACGCTTGGCGTTGTGGCCGGCACTCTCGCCGGCAAGCCGCTGCTTCAGCGGATTCCGCCGCGGGCCTATCGTGCCGTGGTGTCACTCATCATCATAGCTCTGGGCATCGGGATGTTTATTTTCCCGAACTCCTGAGACACGTGCAACGTCGCTGCCCGATGGGCACACTTCCGGACACGCTGCGGAGATCGCTCGTTAAAACGACCTTTGACCAGTGGATGGCGGCTTGCTGCGGCGCGACGAGACGATTGCCCTAGAGTTTGCGCACGTGGATGACGCCACCCAAGGCTGTTCATCGCCCGACCGGGCTTCCATGAGTGGCAATCAAACGCCATTGCCTCCCAAACTTCTTGTACACCCTCGTAAAGCGCAGATCTCCGCCCGGTTCTTGACCGCGAAGCAGGATATCGTATTTGTCCCGCGAGAGAACCACGGCAACGTCATCGTAAACGCGCACGGACCTCTCTAACACTTCGATGCGGCGATAGAGAAGCTCTCCGGACTCGAGCTCGCGGATCTGCTCAACCTTGGTGCGCACGATGCCCGCCGGCGTCACCAGCGTGTAGTCGTCGGCATAGATCTGGTGGAGAGGCTGTGTATCGCCTCGGCGCAAAGCCTCTGTACGCCGGTCGTCCGTGGCCAATACCTCCCGCGCCACGGCAGAAGTCTGCGCTGAAGTCAAGGAAGTAGCTTATCGCCTGACGGCAGTCAACCCCCGACCAAGTTCCGATAGAAAACGGGCGGAAATCGCTGATTTCAGGCCCGTCCTGTGATTCCTGGCCGCCTTATCAAACCGCCGCCTTCTGCCTCTCGGCCACCTCATCTTGCTTCGTGGAACCTTGTTTGGCTGGATTGCAGCTTGTGGTGTGCTGGGTGATAATCCCAGTTCACGCATTTCACGGGAGGAATATTTGGCCAGAGCCGCAGGACTTTACGCAATCTTCGAGACGAACCAGGGCAACATCGTCTGTCGCCTGCTGGAAAAAGAAGCGCCCAACACCGTGGCCAATTTCACCGGGCTCGCCGAAGGAAAAAAGGAATTCACCGACGAGAAAAGCGGCGGCAAAGCCAAGCGCCCTTTCTACGATGGCCTGGCCTTCCACCGCGTGATTCCCAATTTCATGATTCAGGGCGGCTGCCCGCTCGGCAGCGGTACGGGCGGGCCAGGCTACAAGTTCGCCGACGAATTCCACGCCTCGCTCAAGCATGACAAGCCCGGCAAACTCTCTATGGCCAATGCCGGCCCGGGAACCAACGGCAGTCAGTTCTTCATCACCGTGGCTGCCACGCCGTGGCTCGATAACAAGCATTCGATATTCGGCGAGGTCGTCGAAGGGCAAGACGTGGCCAACAAGATCGCGAACCTGGCGCGCGATGCCAGCGACCGCCCGCGCCAGCCGGTGGTGCTGCAGCGCGTGCGCATCGAGCGCGTGTAGGAGCGCGCCACGCCATGCTCGCTGCACCCAACCTGTTCCGGCT
>JBOGNS010000538.1:0-3064 GCA_050747305.1 Candidatus Acidiferrales bacterium
TTGAACTCCTTCGGTGATGGATGCGCAATCATCAGCGCTCCATCCTGATCGAGCGTGATCAGTTTGTTGTCCGCCCACACGAACGTCGCCTTGGCGATGCTCCGTTCCTGCCAGTGGATTTTTCCGCTGCGCACATCCACCGCGCTCAATATCGCCGGACTGCCCTTGCCGCCGCTCGTAAAATAAATCGTGTCGGCCACGCGCATCGCATTCCCGTGATGCAGCCTCAGCCGATTCACATTCCACAGCTCCCTGGCTTTGGTCTGTGTCCCGCTGCGCTGCAGCTCGATCACCTTGGCGCCGCCGTTGTACTCGGCCGAGACGAACAACAGGTTCCCCGGCCCGAACACCGGTGTCGCGACGGCAATGCTGTAATCGGCCTTGAACGGCACCTGCCACTGCAAATCGCCGTTGTGCGGATTCATCCCGGCCACCGCGCCGTCGAGCAGCACCGTAACCTGCTCGAGTCCATCCACGTTAATCAGCAGCGGCGACGAGTAGACGTTGCCGAAATCGCCTTTCGACCACGCGACGCTGCCGTCGGCCTGGCGAAACGCCATCACAGCCCTGCCCGGCCCGCCCACCGGCACAATGATCGTGTCCCTGAAAGCGGCCGGGCTCGACGAGTAGCCGTACATCATCCGGCTTCCTTTGTGATCCTGCCAGAGCTGCTGCGTCCACAGCACCTTGCCCGACTTCTTGTCGAGGCATTGCATGCGCCCCGCAACTCCGGTGGTGAACAGCCGATCCCCGGCAACCAGCGGCGTCGAATACGGACCGTTGCCCATCTCCGGGGCGTCACTCTGAAAGGTCATCGGCGTCGCGTGTTCCCAAAGGGTCTTTCCAGTCGAAGCGTCGGCGGCCAGCACAACTTCCTCGCGTGGCTTTCCGTACATCGTATAAAGGACATTGCTCTCGACCGACGGCGACGAGTAGCCTTCGCCCAGCGGCCGCTTCCACACGACTCTTGGCCCGGCGGCCGGCCAGGTTTCCTTGATGCCGCTGGCCTGCGTTTGGAAATTTTGATTCGGGCCGCCCCACCGGGTCCACGGAATACCAGCGGGCGCGGATGTCACGGTGACTTTCCTGGCGGGTGCTTTCGCCTGTCCGAAGGCCGGCGCTGCCGTGGCAATAAGTAGCAAAGATCGGCGTGTCATTTGTTTCGTAGACGGTTTTCAAAGGGAAAAGTTCCGGTTTTGTGCCGAAAAGACGCAGAGGTTACTTACTGTCCGGAAGCGGTCACTGTGCGGTTACGGACGCTTTCGGTGCGGTCGCGCGTGAGATTATTTCTCGCGTGGCGCTCCTGGCAGGACGAAATCAGGTCTGCACTTACGGCCTTGGCGTGCCGGGACCGCTTTTTGGGCACGAAGCTTTGCTCGCTCAAAATGTTATCGATAGTTAGCACGTTGGGGTTAAGTGAATGGAAGGAGTCAGGGAGCGGCTATCGAAAACCCGCAGGCGCAAAGACCTCTTCACTTCCCCGGCAGATGCACGACCAAAGGCTTGGGCGCGGGCCCCTTCCGATCACCAGTCAGCCAGTCGAGCCGTTCTTTCAGCTCATCCTTCGGCACCTGGCCAAGCACACGAGCCACGATGCGCCCTTCTCTGTCGAGGAAGGCCGTCGCGGGAATTCCCTGGCCCAGTTTGAGGTCGTCGAGGTCCATGCTGCTTGCGCCAATCCACACCGGAAAGCCGATGTTGTATTGGGAGAGAAACTCCGGAATCTTCTTCCTCGACTGGGAGTCGTCGAGGGATGCTGCGACAAACACGACGCCTCGATTTGCGTACTCCTTCTCCGCTTCAACAAACATTGGCATCTCTTCGCGGCAGGGCACACACCAGGTCGCCCAGAAGTTCAGCACAACCACTTTTCCCCGATATTGTTTCAAGCGCACTTTCTGGCCCTGCATGTCCTTGAGGGACAAATCGACCGGGCGAGGATTCTTGGACGCCGCAACTCCAGGAAGTATGCCTACCGCCACCAGCACGGCGCTCGAAACAAGTTTGGATCGCAGGTGGAACAGTGTCGATGGCAAACGGCCTCCTTGGATTCAGCTCCTTCGATCCAGTATGAGACGCGTCGCGTGGACCTCGCAATAATGCGAAAACATTACGCACCAGCGCAGCCGCGGAACGCACCCTAGCATGAAAGCATTATTGGCAGTATTCTTCGCATCATTTATACTCTGTGTACCTGGGAGAAAATTATGGCCGAGAATCGTTTGCGCTCCATCCCGATCGTGCTTGCCGCTCTGGTCCTGATCGCTACGGGAAACCGGGCCTACGGCCAGGGTTGAGTGGCCGCACGTCAAGGCGCGCCCGTGCTTGGCGCGCTCTGTGGTGGTGGGGAACACGGCGGAGTTTCGGTTTTAGGCAGCGGCAGTGCGACGGAATCGAGGCCTCCGTCCGCGGGACGCTGGCAGGTCAGTCTCGGCTACCGCTGGCAGGATTCGTTCCGCCATTTCTCGGGCGACGTGGAGCAGGTACAGCGCGTCGCGCAGAATACACAGATGGAGAATAAGACTCACCTGTTCGATATGGGGGTGAGCTACCGCGCGAGCCGCCGTTGGACCCTGACTTTCAGCGCTCCCGTCATGGACGCCGACCGCATCAACCATCGCACCGGCGGGGTCACGGAGAGCACGGGTTTGGGCGACATTTCGCTCGGAGCAAAGTTCTGGGTCTTCCGGCCTCCCACCGAATCCCGCCAGAATATCCAGGTTGGCTTTTCCGTCAAGCTGCCTACAGGCAAGCCTGATGCAACCAGCCGCATCACCGGCGTCCCGAATCCATCGCCAAACGTGACGACGGTGGACCAGTCGATTCAGTTGGGTGATTCCGGAACGGGGATCGCGGTGGACTACCTGGCCTTCAAGGCCCTTCCGCGCGCCTTCACGCTGTTTTCAACCGGAGTGTATTTGTTCAACCCGAGAAACACCTACAGGGCCACAACGCCGGGCGCTCGTGAGTTATCCGTCCCCGACCAATACCTTTTCCGAGGTGGACTCGGATATGCGCTTCCCAAGTTGCGCGGCGTTGCCCTGAGTGTGGCAGGACGCATCGA
>JBOGNS010000539.1:0-13718 GCA_050747305.1 Candidatus Acidiferrales bacterium
CGGCTTGGTTCGCCAACGCAGTGCGTCGGTTCTCAAGAGGAAATAGATTTCGAAGCCGCTTCACAGGGGCGGCTTCGGTCCTGGCTTCCGGCTTTCGGCGGCGTCTTTCTGCGCCTCCGTGACATCCGAGAGATTCTTGGGCGACGCCCTTTGCAGCGTGTTCACCAGAGCCTCCGCGGCGGGCGGCGCCTGGAGTTCGCCGCTGGCGATTGCCTGCCGGGGCTTGATCTCGCGTCCGTAGAGGTCCTGGTTGGCGTCACCGTCGGGACGCAGTGTGCTTCCTTCCAGCGAGACACCGGCAAAAGCGCCGCGCGATCGGGAATAGCTGAGAATTTCAGAACGGAAAGCAACATCGGTGGCGGCCGAGGCGGTGCGGCCCTTGGGGCCAGCGGCGACCGAGGCGTCTGCGCCCAGTTTGACCTTGCTATCCAGCAGGCTATCCGCGCCGCGCTTGTTCATCACGAGAAAAACGAAATCCGTGGCTTGGCCCCCAATCTGGAACCCGAAGCTGCCGCCTTCCAAGGCCATCATAATCGGTGCACCCCATGGACCCATGTTGGTCTTGCCGGAACGGCACACCATGGCTCCGCGTCCGTACTGGCCGCCAACGATAAAGGCGGCTTTCACCACGGAAGGGAACACGGCAACGCACTCGGCGTTGTCAAGCAAGTCTCTCGGAATGCCTTCGGGAATGTTGAGAATCTCCTGGAGGACTTTGCCGGCGGTTTGCAGGCGTTCCTCCTCAGTGGAGAGATCGGCGTCGCTCTCCTGCTTTTGCGGATCCTGCGCAGGCTTCGGTTGCTCGAGATTCGCTCCCTGAGCGGCGACCGGCGCACACGCCACCACCAGGCAAAGCACCACGCCACACAGCAATCTGTACATCGCTTTTTCTCCTCTCATTCGGCGGCGGCTCGAACGGCTCCGCCGCGCTACTTCTTGCTTCCCACTATCACCAGCACAATGCCGCCCACCAACGCCAAGCCACCCAGCAACGGAGGCAGCGGAATGGTCTTCTTATCTTCCGTAGCAATCTCGACAGATCCCAAGTCCACCGCTTGCTCGCGCTGCGTATAGGTGATGCCCTGGTACGCCAACGAAATCAGGCCGATTACAATCAGAACAATTCCGATCAGAGTTGCAGGCTTCATGCGAGCCTCCTCCTGCGTGCGTTCACGCGGCGCGCGTCCTGCGCATCCGTACACGCCGCGAACTGCAAACAAACTCCGACTTGGCAACAGCGGCCACCAGGAAGCCCAGCGTAAGATTACGCGGGCTCCTCCCCTTAAGGCCGAAGGGCCGAGCGACCTCGCCGATGCGTGAGCGTGCTAGCGTGTTCGACTGGGTGAACCTTCGCGCGCACGTAAATTACCGGTTCGTGCCGCGACCGGCGGTGGCGCGCGCGGAAGCGTCGTCTTCAATACGGATCGCTTCGAGCTGCTTGCCGGTGCCGGCAACCACAAAGGTGTACAGCTTGCCGGCTTCGAAATTCACATTCTCCACCGTGAGCAGTGGAATCTTCTTGCCTTCCTGGCGGATTTCCAGGTTGACGTTGCTGGGGTCCACTTCGGTGAAGAATGTTTCGCTTTGGAAGTTGACGCCGCTGAACAGCGCCTCGTCGCGACCTTGCACATGGACGTTCACTTCACCGGCGGCGGGTGAGGCATTCACGACGCGTACTTTGGCCTTGCCTTCCTCGGACGGCTCCATTTTGTCGCTCAGCGCCAGCAACGTGACCTGTCCTTGCTGCTCTTCGGGAATGGCGACAAACGTATAGTGCTCGCCGCCGCTCAGGCCTTCGCTGTTCTCGGCCAGCGGCTCGCCGGCGGTTTGACCGGCGGTGCGAACGCGAAACGTGAACCGCTCATCCTGCATTTCTTTGTACGGGGTGACCGATTTGTGATCCACGCCGGTGAAAATCGGCTGGTCGTCGGCGAACACATCCAGCGCTTTGGCGTCAGGCGCCGCATTCACCACGCGCACCATAGCCATTTCATCTTGTGGTTGATCCGCCGTGCCGGGCGTGGTCGCGGCGGTTTCGTCGCGGTCCCGGGCACAGCCGCCGGCCACCAGGGTTAGTGCGACTGCCAGAAACAGAATCGAACTCCGATGACGTTTCATCCTTTGGCTCCTTCTGTCTTCTTTGTCTTTATTGTGGTCGCGACCGCTTTACGTAGGCGATCACGCGGCCTCGAACTGAGGGGGTCCAGATGCAAGTCCAACTACTCGGCGCCCTCCCGCTCGCGCCGGCGGCGCTCCTCTTCGTCCGTTCGCGGCTGCCGTTCGCGGCCACGATCGCCTTCCTGCGGCCGCCGGCTGGGATCCTGCTTCTGGCCGCCTTGCCGGCCGCCGCCCTGCCGCTCGCGCTGCGCGGCGATGATCTCCGGCTCGTCGGGTTCGCGATCCGGCCTGTCCTCCGGGACGCCGCGACGCCGCCTGGGATTCTCGGGGTCTTCGCCCGGCTGTTGGGGGCGACGCTTGGGGTCATCCGTGCGGTTGGGGTCCCTGCGGGACGGATCCGGCGGAGCTTGAAACTGCTGCTGCCAGGTTTGAGTTGCCATGATTACGGTCTCCTTTACGGTGTTTTACGAATATCCGGCACGCGCCGCCCCTGCAACATTTGCAGTTGCGGCGAACGCCCATCCGATGCGCGCTGTGCCTTTGGCGAAAGCCCCGCGCGCAAAAGCGCCGGAACTCGCGCCAGCATGTCGCTCGCAGCGTCACGCGGCCAGAGGCGCGACAATTTCGCACTGGCGATTCTGCGCCCGCGCAGCACGTCCTCAATCAAGCAAGAAGCGCGGCTCCAACTCAATTCGCCGCTCCGCGCTGCGATTCGCGCCTCAGACAACTGGTCGCCGGCCCTGAATGAGCTGGATCAGCACGACGGCGATCGCGATCACCAGCAGCAGGTGGATGAACCCGCCCAGCGTGTAGGAACTCACCATTCCCAGCAGCCACAAAACCAGAAGGATCACAAAAATGGTCCAGAGCATGCCTACTCCTTTTTTTCGGCGCGAGTTCTCTCGCGACTCGGCATCAGGGATGCGAAGCGCTGACGTCGCCCGGCTGTACGAACGGCGCTGCGCCAGCGCCTCGCCTAGCGAATCCTGGCCAGTTCCATCCCGCAATCGTTGCCTGCGCTACGCGCCCGCCAAGACTCGTTCGAGGACGCGGGCGAAAGTATGCGGTGGGTGCGGAAAAGAGTCTATCGGGCCCATCCTGTAGATGGCCGCTGCACAATCATCGAAGCAAAAACGCTGGACGAGGCACGTCAGGGGCCGCTGCGACTCCAGGACTTGCTGTAGGCGCCGAACCGCGGCTTACAGCTATCCCCGCTGATACCCACACGGGCCCGCTGGATTGTGGGCGGTGCAACGGTGCATATCCGGTGGACGCGTTCGAGTTCGCGCGGGGCGTGCAACTTCTGCGCCGCGACCGCGGTGCTATCCCCGGGGATCCGTCTCGAAGGAGCTTCAACAGTGCCAAGAAGAAAGCATTTGCGCGGAATAGGAAAGAAAGAGCAGCGGCAATACGAGCACATCAAGAAGAGCGCGCAGGAATCCGGCCGCTACGGCAAACGCGCCAAGGAAGTGGCCGCACGCACGGTGATGAAGCAGCACAAGAAAAAGGGGGCACACCACAAAGGCGAGTAAGGCGCACGTTGATTCCCGCTCGTGAAATGCAAGCGCCGCTCGTCTTCAAGAAACGGGCCGTGATCGATCGCTCCCCGTTCCTGCGTTGCCGCTCTGCGTCTTTTTCAGGCGCTGAAAGGTTCCATCTGTGGTTAAATTCCTGCCATGAAGGAGGCGGTCGAGAAGTTCGTCTCTTACTTGCGTGACGGGCGCAACGCTTCGTCGCACACGCTGCGCAATTATCAAAGCGACCTGGAGCAGTTTCTCGTCTACGCTTCGCCGCCCGGCGCGAAACCGCCGGCGCTCGCCAAGGTGGATCATCATCTGATCCGCGAATTCATCGCGCACCTGCATGAGCAGGGACTCGAGAAATCATCTGTGGCGCGCAAGCTGGCTTCGCTGCGTTCCTTCTTCAAGTTTTGCGTGCGCCAAGGGCTGGCGCCGCAGAATCCTGCCAAGTTGGTGGCCACGCCCAAGCTGCCCAAGCGGGTGCCTTCGGTACTCACCGCAGAAGAAATCAATGGCTTCCTGAACCAACTTGCGAATGCCGACGCGACCGCGGCGCAAGCAGAGCGTGCCAAACGGGCGCGCCCTGGCGCGGATGGCGACGAATCGAAGCTGCTACTGGCGCGCGACCGGGCTATCCTCGAGCTGCTCTACGCATCGGGCCTACGCGTCAGCGAGCTCACTGGGCTCGATTTGGTCGATGTGGACCGCGCCGAGCGAGTCCTGCGCGTGCTGGGCAAAGGCCGGAAGGAGCGCATCGTGCCCTTTGGTAGCAAGGCAGCGAACGCGCTCGAGGCCTACTGGCCAGTGCGCGGCGAAATCCTGCGCCGCAGCCGCGCGGGCGAAACCAAGGCTGTCTTCCTCAATTATGCCGGCCGGCGCCTCACGACGCGCTCGGTGGGTCGCATCGTGAAGAAGTACGTCCGCCTGTGCAACATAAATTGGGACCTGCACCCGCACTCGCTGCGGCACGCGTTTGCCACTCACTTGCTGGCCGACGGCGCCGACCTGCGCGCCATCCAGGAATTGCTGGGCCACGCCTCGCTGTCCACCACACAGAAATACACCCACGCCTCCATCCACCAGCTCATGGAGGTGTACGACAAAGCCCACCCCCGCGCGTGATTACTCCTTCCGTTGACAGCCAGTCGCCCTATGTGTACATTTAGGATCATCGAACGTACATTTGAGGAGGGGGCCATGTCTGGTGGCTTAACAGCGAAGAAAGTGCGCGTCACCGCATTCCGCAGCAATTACCGGGCACTAGCGCAAACTACGCGCGGCCGCAAGGTACTTCTGATTGAGAACCGCCGTCAGAAATCCAAGTATCTCGTGGACAAGGAATTCCTCGACGCGTTGCTTCGCGAACGCGAAAGCATCTTGGCCACCATGGAGATCATGGCTGATCGCGAGTTGTTTGAGCGGTTGTTGGAACTAGGCAAGACAGTCGAGAATGACTTTCGTAGTGGTCGCCTTAAGACCTATTCCCTGGCTGAAGTCTTGGGCGCGTCGTGAGCGCCGACTCGCTTTTCGAGGTTCGCTTTACCGAAGACGCGAGAAAGGATGCTGAGGCTCTGGACGGGAGCGTGCGCAAGCAGCTTCGCCGGGTTCTAGAAAAGAAGCTAGGAGTTAGCCCGAGCCAATATGGGAAGCCGCTAGCGCCTCCTCTTGGAGGCTACTGGGCTCATCGTTTCGCGGCTCACCGCGTTATTTACCTGATTTTCAATGAGTTGCGCGTAGTGTTAGTATGTGGACTTGGGGCTCGGAAAGCCGGGCACAAGTCGGATGTCTATCGCCAGTTTGAAGCGTTGGTACGAGCTGGCAGAACAGCAGAACAAGTGCGTCAAGTTCTATCTGACCTGCTCGCCAAGGATTAGCCGTTTGACCGGGATCGCCAAGCCCCCTATAATACCTCTTCCGGAGACAAGAATGTGGAGGGCGTATGTACGCCGTGGTTCGGTATGGGGGGAAGCAGTATCGCGTGGCTCCCGGTGACACCATCAAGGTCGAGCGGCTGGAGGGCAAGGTCGGCAGCAAAGTGACTTTCCCCGACGTGGTTGCTGTCCAGAATGACGACAAGCTGGTGGGCGGCGCCGATGCCGGCAAGGCCATAGTGGTGGGCCGCATCGTGGCGCAGGGACGCCACCCCAAGGTGCTCGTCACCAAGTACCGCAAGACCAAGCAGTACAAGATTACTCGCGGACACCGGCAGAATTACACCGCGGTGGAAGTGAAAGAGATTAATCTGTAGGGGCAGGCCCCAGTGCCTGCCCGATCGTTTGTGTAGAAACGGAACCCCGAGCTGGCGAAAATAAAGGGCGGCCACGGGTGGCTGCCCTACGATGGCCGGCAGGATGCCGGCGGTACCAAAGAGGCACTCATGGCACACAAGAAGGGCGGCGGTTCTTCCACCAACGGACGGGATTCTCACGGGCAGCGGCTGGGCGTAAAGCGCTTCGGCGGGCAACTCGTCAACGCGGGTACGATCCTCGTGCGCCAGCGCGGCACGCGTCATAAGCCCGGCCTCAACGTGGGCCGTGCGAAAGACGACACGTTGTTTGCGCGCATCACGGGCGTGGTGCGCTTTGAAGACCGCGGCACTCGCGGCCGCTTCATCAGTGTGCTGCCGGCGGAGCAACCCGCTAGCGCCGACTAGCGGTCTGTCGAACCAGATGTGTGACCGAGACGCTCTGCCTCTCCAGAGCGTCTTTCCTTTTGTGCGTTGCCCTGCCGCCCTGCACGCGAACATTACGCAAGGACGCCTATAATGACGAGGGGCTTGGCGGGGTCGTCCTGGGTCGCGCACTGAAATGCGGACCGGCCACCGTCCACAGGTCACCGACTACTGTGTTTGTCGATGAAGCGAAAATCAGCGTGAAGGCCGGCGCGGGGGGCAACGGCTGTGTTGCCTTCCGGCGCGAAAAATTCGTGCCGCGCGGCGGGCCCTCCGGCGGGGACGGCGGCCATGGCGGCGACGTGGTGCTGGAAGCTACGCCGCACGACAACACGCTGCTGCGCTACCGCTACAACCGCGAATTTCGCGCCGACCGCGGCCGCCACGGCGAAGGCTCGAACAAGACCGGGCAATCCGGCGGCGATCTTGCGCTGAAGGTTCCCATCGGCACCGTGGTCTTCGACGATGAGACCGGCGAGCAACTCTTCGACTTCACGGAGCCGGGGCAGCAATTCGTGGTGGCGCGCGGCGGGCGCGGCGGGCGCGGCAATCAGCATTTCGCCAAACCGTGGCATCAGGCGCCGCGCGAATCGGAAGACGGAACGCCGGGCGAACAGCGCCAGCTTCGTCTCGAACTGAAACTGCTCGCGGATGTCGGCCTGGTCGGCTTCCCCAACGCGGGTAAATCCACTCTCATCTCCGTAATTTCCGCGGCGCACCCCAAGATCGCTGACTATCCATTCACCACGCTGGAGCCGCACCTCGGCGTGGTTTCCGCCGATCCGGGTGAAGCGGACACGCGCACCTTTGTGGTTGCCGACCTGCCAGGCCTGATTGAAGGCGCGCACCAAGGCGCCGGGCTGGGCACGCGCTTCTTGCGCCACATCGAGCGCACGCGGCTCATCGCGCATCTGGTGGACACCAGCGACGCTGCCACGGAGGATCCGGTGCGCGCATTCGAAATCATCTGCGGCGAACTGGCGGCCTTCAGTGAAGAGTTGGCGGCCAAGCCGATGATTGTGGTGGCCTCGAAGCTCGACGCCACCACCGACCGCACGCGCCTCGAACAGTTGCGCGCGTTCTGCGGTGAGCGCGGTCTGGAGTTCTACGCCATTTCCGCCGCCGCAGGCACGGGCGTGCGCGAATTGGTGCGCGGGCTGGCCGGCCGGCTTTCGGAGATCGGGCCGCGTCCTGTCGCCGCGGGAACGACTCCAACCAGTGCGGGCGCGCGCGCCTGGCGCGCGACGGAGGAGCGTCGCGAGCGAACTCGCGCGCAAAAAGAATGACCGCCGATCCCTTGCACCGCGTGCGCAATCATCCGCGCTCCATTGGCATTCTTGGCGGCTCTTTCGACCCGGTACACGTGGGGCATCTGGCGATGGCGCGCGCGGCGCAGCGGCGCCTGCAACTCGACGAAGTACACTTCGTGCCCACCGGCCATCCACCGCACAAGGTGAAGCACGAGCTGGCGCCGTTTGCGCACCGCTACGCCATGGTTACACTGGCGTGCGCCGACCATCAGCATTTTCATCCCTCGCTGGCGGATGCCGGCGAAAACGGCCAGCCGCGCTATTCGGTGGACACGGTGCGCTGGTTCCGCCGGCAATTGCGGCATCCGCATGACCGGCTGTACTTCATCATCGGCGCAGATGCCTTCCTGGAAATTCCCACCTGGAAGGATTACGAAACGCTGCTCGGCCTGTGCGACTTTGTCGTGATCAGCCGCCCCGGGTTCCGCATCGAGGCGCTGCGACTCGTGATCCCGCCGGAGCTGCTGGGCCGCGCGCGCGGATCGAAAACCGAAATCCCGCTGCGCAAGTCCACTGTGTACCTGGTAGATTCCGTCACCAGCCACGTTTCCTCTACGGAGGTGCGGCGGCGGCGCCAGCGCGGGCAATCGATTCACGGGCTTGTGCCGGTGCGTGTGGAGGAATACATTCTTAAGCAGGCCTTATACTCGTGACCCTGCACTCGCTGCCCGCCGACCTTCGCGCGGCTATCGCCGCCGCGCAGAAAAAGCTCGCTTTCGCCGTGGTGGTGCTTGATTTGCGCGAACTGGGCGCCTTCACCGGTTTTTTTCTGTTGTGCTCGGGCGCCAGCACGCCGCAGGTACAGGCCATCCACGACGAGATTGACCGGGAATTGCAGCAGCTTGGCCGGCGCCCGGCGCACCGCGAAGGTTACGATAGCGGGCAGTGGGTGCTGCTGGACTACGGCGGCCTCGTCGTGCACATCTTCAGCGAGCAGGGCCGCCTGTACTACGACTTGGAGCGGCTGTGGCGCTCCGCCAAGCGGATGGAGATCCCCGAACCGGGTTTCGCCGAACGTCGTGCCCGCTGAACGATCCACAGCAAGCAGGCTTGGTCAGCCTGGCGCCGACGTGCTCTGACCCGCCGCTCTCGGTCATCATCGGATCTGTCAGCGAAAATCAGTTCCCCAGCTTCATCACTCCCGCCGCCACTGTCTCCGCAAGTCATCGCGCGTGGCGTGCTAGAATCCGCTGAATGCGGGTTAAATGCTTCGGCAACGTCCTACTGGCATCTGTTTTTGTGCCGGTGCTGGCCGCAGCCGCCCAGCGCGAGCCGCCGGTGCAGAAGGAACTGGTGGAGCGCTTCGGCGAGTGGGCGGACAACTACACCGCCTCGCTTCCTTCTTACACGGCGCTGGAAACCGTGCGCCAGACGCGCTTTGGCCGCAGAGGCAACCCGAGCGACGAGCGCGCGGCGACCTACGACTACACGTTCCAGCGCGCCGCGGAAGGCTCAGGCGCATTCGACGAATCGCGCGCGCCGGCCGCAGCAGGGGAAAACGGCGACAAGCCATCGGGCAGGCTGCGGGACGAGTCGTCCATCGGCCTCTTCTCCAAAGCCGCGCTGCTCGTCACCCGCTTCGCCACGCGCTACCACGCGCGCATGAAATATTTTTTTGTGCCGGAGCACCCTGATGCCGTCAGCGAGTTCGTGGTGGTGGGCTACCGTCAAACCAGCGGCGAAGGCTTGATGGAAGTGGATGGCAAGCTGGTGTTTCCTGGCGGTCGCGCGTGGATTGACCCCAATGACGGCAAGATCATTCGGCTGGAAGAGGAGTTCGGCAACCTGGGCAAGACGCGCTACTTCATCTCCGTGGATTTCGCCGTCGTGAGCGAACTCGCGCGGCACAACGTTGCGAGTGAACTCGCCCGACACAATGACCAGCCCGCCACCGGCGCGTGGCTCCCGGCGCGCGTCACCGTGCGCATCTTCGATAAAGACCGCCTCGAACTCCAGAACGAATACACCTACTCCGCCTTCCGCCACTTGAATTAATTTAGTCCGAAGTGTTCGCAGCCGGACACAACTGAACCATGCGCGCTTTATGGGCGTCTATGCTGATGGAACTAAATTAGCTCGCACCACCCGTGGATCGTCCGCTTGGTCGGCGGAAAGAGAGGAGTTGTCACTTGCCTTCCTTCAGTGGGATGTCGTGTGTTGTGGCGGCGTGTTTTTCTTTGCTGTTGTTGCAGGCGTCGGATGCCGTGGAAATTACGCAGAAGAACGGCACGGCGCCGGAACAGCGGGCCCAGGTTCAACTCGAGAACCTGATTCGCAAATACGAACTCGGCAGATGGACATTTACGCGCGCTGTCGTCATCGACGAGAAAACCCACCCCCCCGCACAGCCATCCTGTGCTGACACTGAATACCAGATATCTCGACAATGACCTCTGGCAGCTTTCCACCTATGTCCATGAGCAACTGCATTGGTTCATTAGCGACAGGCAGCAAGCCCTGCGCAAGGCCACCGACGACCTGCGCAAGGGCTACCCGGATGTCCCCAAAGGACCTCCGGAGGGCGCCCGGGACGAACGCTCCACCTACTTGCATTTGCTTGTCTGCTATCTGGAATACGATGGATTGCAGCAGATCGTCGGGCCTGAAACGGCGCGCGCCCAAATCGAAAAGCTTGCCGACCATCACTATAAGTGGGTTTACCGCACGGTTCTCAAGGACGGCGAGAAGATCCGCACGATCTTAGAGAGGCACAAGCTGATGCCCTAGCTTCGGCCCGCTATGCCGCGCGAATCCCCGCGTCCATCGCGTCGAAAAACGCGGTCAGCTCGGTGGGCTGGGTGAAGATGTGGGTGGCGATGCGAATGCGCTCGGCGCCGCCGGCCACGCGAATCCCGCGCGCCCCGCAGGCTTGGGCGATGGGCGCGAGGCCGCCAGTGGTCGCGCCCGGCTCGACCGGTGGAATCGGCTCGAAGCTCACCAGCGTGCCGAAGAATTCATCCTTGCTGGCGTTGACGGTTTTCATGCGGTCGGGATACTTCGCCACCTGATCGCGCACGCGTGTGGCGAGCTGATGGCCGCGCGCGTAGATTCGCTCGGGGCCGATTTGCTTTACGAAATCCAGCGCCGCTTTCAACCCGACCATCACCGATAAATTGGAAGTGCCGAAGTTCGAGAAGCGGTAGGCCTTCTGCTCGTAGTTGCGCCATTCGCCTGAGGCGATGTTCACCCACAACTTGTCGCACAACTCCTCGCGCACGTAGAGGAAGCCGGTGCCCTTGGGGGCCATCAGCCACTTGTGCGGGCTGGAGGCGTAGAAGTCGCAGCCCAGCTCGTGCATGTCGAGCGGAAGCTGACCGATGGCGTGCGCGCCATCCACGTGCGTGAGTACACCGCGCTCCCGCGCCATGGCGCTGATTTCCTTTACCGGAAGGATCACACCCGTGACCGTGGTGATGTGGCTGAAGACGATGATGCGCGTCTTGGGAGTAAGCGCACGCCGGAACCGCTCCACAATTTCGTCCTTGCTGGCCGGCGGTTTGGGCAGCGCCACCCAGTTCAGCTTGATGCCGAAGCGCGCGGCCTTCTGCTCCCAGCAGCACTTGCCGCCGGGATGCTCCTGGTCGGTGAGCAGCGCTTCCTCGCCCGGTTTCATGTCCAGGCCGTTGCAGACCACGTTGTTGGCTTCCGTGGCGTTGCGCACAATGGCCAGTTCGTCGCGCTTGCAGCCGATGAACGCGGAGAGCGCGTCGCGCAATTCGCGCAGCCGCGTGTTTTCTTCGTAGCCGAACCACGGATACGGCTGCTCGCGATACGACTCCGCGTACAGGATGTGGTCAATCATGGCGCGCAGCACAGGCAGCGGCGAGCAGCCCACCGAGCCGCAATTCAAATTGATGCGGTCCGCCGCCAGCAGCCATTGCCGCCGCAACTCCGCCCAGTAACGCTCCGCGTCGGTGTCCAGCAGCTCGCGCCGCGGCATCGCCGGCCCCACCGCATCACTGCCGAAATATTGCTCCGCCTTGGCCATCGGCAGGCCAAGCACCGCCGCCGCCACCGCACTCCGCCGCAAGAATTCTCTGCGTTCCAACACGGCAACCCTCCGGGCAGTCATCGTTGCGGTGGAGTTTACCATCAGGCGAGAAGGAAAACCCTTCTGGCCAAACTTTTTCCGTTGACGACGATGGCTGGAACACATTAGAATCATGCTGAACCAATTAATTAGTTCGGATCGATTTCATGCAACGCAAAAACAGACGCAGTACGATTTCGAGAGTTGTGCCGGCGTTAACCGCACGCACGCAATTCGGCCAGATTCTGCGTCGCGTCAAGCAGAATCGCGAGCGATTCGTCGTGGACCGGCGCGGCGAGCCGCAGGCCGTGATTATGAGCGTTGAGGAATACTTGCAAGCGTTCGTCAAGCCGCAGCCGGCCTTGCATGCCCTTCAAGAGGAAGCGAAAGCGCTGGGCCTGGACAAGCTCACCTTGAAAGACATCAACCGAGAAATTCGCGCGCACCGCCGGGAGCGCCGCAAGGCTCATGCTCGGAGCCGTCCTTGATACGAATGTCGTTGTTTCGGCGGCCATAAAGCCCGCTGGCCGCCAGGCGCAAATCCTCCAAATGGCGCTTTCAGGGGTGTTCCGGTTTTTCGTTTCTGAAGCGCTTTTGGAAGAGTACGAAGGCGTGCTCCGGCGCCCGCGCTTCGGGTTGACTCCGGGGAAGGTCACCGCCTTGTTGCGAGACATCCGCAACGCCGCGATACTGACGCGCCCGCAGGAAGAGCTGCGGGTGGCGCGCGACCCCGCAGACGACAAGGTGTTGGCGTGCGCCGTTGCCGCGCACGCAGACTATTTGGTGACCGGCAATCTCAAGGATTTCCCGGATCACTTTCGCAGGACCACGGTTGTATCGCCTCAGCAGTTCGAAACCATCCTGGTCGGCTCGCTGGAAAGTTGATATTTCGAGTCTGGCTGTCGCAGTATTTCTGAACCTCGATGCCTACCCGACGGGATTTGCTGTCGCGCAGCCTGCGAGAAAAATGGAGCGCGTCTTGGTACTGCCGTGTTGCTGTAATCTTCCGTCAGTATAAGGAGGGCCGTGATGGGTTTGACTGCACCCGATTCAAACATGATTGCGCTGCTGAACGGCCGGCGCATTGCCGCGCTGGCCACAGAAAACGACGACGGCTCCATACAGCTCACCGCTGTCTGGTGTCTCTTCGCCGACAGCCACCTCTACGTGGCGACTTTTTCTCGCTCGCGCAAGGCACGCAACGTGGCGGCGCGCCCGAAGGCCTCACTGATGGTGGACACGCGGGAGGGCCGCGCGGACCGCGGAGTCACCGCCATGGGCCGCGCCGAAATCATTTCCGGCGACGAAGCGCACCGCATCAATCTGCGCATCCATCGCCGCTACTTGAGCCAGGCAGCGCTGGCCGACCCGCAGATTGGGCCGGGCTTCGCGGCATTCGATGACGTCACAATTCGCATCACGCCCCGTGAGTGGTTGTGGTGGGACACCGGGGAGGTAGACACCAACTACTTCGGCGGCAAACTCTGCAACACGCCCGGCTACCTGCTTCCGCTCGATTAAAACCTAGGGGCGGCTTTACGCCGCCCCTGGCCCAGTGAATTCGGAACTCCGTGGCTCCGTGCCTCGGCGGCTACATCAGCCTGGTCGCGCTGCGAGCGTCGAGCCGACCCAGGCCGGCGGCGTGGGCGTCGGCGATGGCGCCGTGAAATTCGTCCGCGCTCACGTGGCGGTTGATTTGCACATAGTCGCGGGAGTTCACTTTTCCCGCCGGGTAATACTGCGCCATCACGTTCACGTAGGTATCCGGCCCCAGCTCGCGCGCTACCCACTGCATGATTTCGCGTGTGCCGCCGACGCCGCCGGGCATCACCAGGTGGCGCAGAATCACGCCGCGCAGCGCGAGGCCTCCTTCATCCACAATCAAATCGCCAACCTGCTCGTGCATGCGCTTGATCACGCGGCGCGCCGCCTGGGGATAATTCGGGGCTTTCACGTAATGCCGCGCCATTTCCGTGTCCCAGAATTTGAAGTCGGGCATGTAGATGTCCACCACGCCGTCCATCAGTTCGATGGAGTGCAGCGAATCGTATGCGCTGGTGTTATAGACC
>JBOGNS010000540.1:0-2982 GCA_050747305.1 Candidatus Acidiferrales bacterium
CGGAGTCTACGAGGTGACCGGCGCGCAAAGCACGCCGGGGTCGGCCCGATCGCGTGGCGACGGCCGGAGCATCGACTACACCGCGTTGGCGCAAGCATGCGGATTCACGTCGGTGTTTCGCTTCGACGATCTCTCCACGTGGCGGGACGGCGTTCGCGCAGTGCTCGATAGACCTGGACCGACGTTCGTGCACCTCGTGGTCGCTCCCACGCCGGACGCGGTCGGGCCGAAGTCCCCCGGCCCCGGCCCGCGTCGCGCCGCCGAGTTCGCCTCGGCGCTGGCGGATTGACTCAAAGTTTTCACCGCAGAGGACGCAGAGAGCGCAGAGGAAAGATCCAGGAAGAGGGAAAGGGAAAATGGAAAAGGGAAAAGGGAAAAGGGGAACAAGAATATGGAAAGCGCAACCGACGTTGCATCGTGAGAATGGTGGCGCTCTGCTCGCCTTCGTACACTTTCCAGCGCCGAGCGGCAGGCCCATTTTCCATTTTCCATTTTCCATTTTCCGGTTTTGGCGCGGGAATGGTAGCGCTGTATCGAATGGCAGGCGCGCCGTGCCTCGCGGCAAGCCTCTTTTCTATTTTCCATTTTCTATTTTCCTGTTCTGTCGAATTGCGGTTGTCGTAGCCTGCGGCGCGGCGATGTGTCCAGCGCCCGGTTTTGCGCAGGAGGCGCAGGCTGCTTCACCAGTGCGGCCATGGGATGTAGTGAAGGAGAAGAGCACGTTTGAGGTGCAGTTGGGGAAGTCGGGGTGGCTGCGGGTGTTTGGCGATGAGCACTTCATTGACGTGACCGGCTACGAGTTCAAGATTTCGTTTGATCCGGACGCGCCGGCGCAAGGCTCGTCGGTGGAATTCGTGATTCCGTCGCGCGGTTTGCGCGTGCGCGACCCGCACTTGAGCGCAGAGACGCGGCTGGAAGTGCAGGCCAAGATGGAAGGGCCGGAAGTGCTGGACATCGCGAACTTCCGCGAGATTCGTTTCAAGTCCAAGCGAGTGACCGCCGGCGATCCCGGCATGTATCGCGTGACCGGCGATCTGACCATCCGCGCATCGTCGCGCCCGTTGGCGATTGATCTGATGCTGCAACGCGAAGGCGATGGCTACCGCGCGCGGGGCACCGCGCCAGTGAAGATGACCGCCTTCGGCATCGACCCGCCCAGCGCCGGCGGTGGCGGGATTAAGGTCCGCGACGAAATGAAAATCGTCTTCGACCTGCTGCTTACCACCACACAGAATTAGGGTGCGCTTGGTGCTGTTTTTTGCGGTCTTCGCTGCTTTCGCGCACAAAAAGCCGCCGCTGCCGTGCTAAGATTCCGTTCGCCGATACGGCGATCCCTCACATGAACACAATCGAACTGGTCAGGCCGCGACGCCACGCGGCTTCTGGCGGCACTCGCGCGTCGCACCTTGCTTTGGTCGTCGCGCTGGGGCTTGCGTGTCTGCTGGCGGGCAGTTTTGCTCGCGGCGGGGTGGAACCCTGGAACGAGCCGGCGTTCGCATCCGATGCGGGCGCGCTGTACCGCGCAGCCAGCGCTTTGCCGGTGGAGGATGGACACGACGCGCTGATTGTGCTGGAGGAAGGCAAGTATGAGTTTGACGCCGAGGGCCGCGCGACCTACACGCACCGCATGATCTATCGAGTGCTGACGGCCGTCGGCGTCGAAGGCTGGTCGAGTGTCACCGGCAATTGGGAGCCGTGGCAGCAGGAAAGGCCGGTGATTCGTGCGCGAGTGGTTACGCCCAGCGGCAGCGTCCACTGGCTCGATGCGGCCACGCTTGCTGAGTCGGGAACCGACGGTGGGGAGCCGAATGTTTTTACCGACCGGCGGCGGTTGAGCGGGCCGCTGCCGGCAATCGAGCCGGGGGCAGTGGTCGAGGAAGAGACAGTGGTTCGTGCGACGCAGCCGTTTTTCACCGGCGGTGTAGTGCACCGGTTTTACTTCGGAGCACGGGTGCCTACGCACAGCAGCCGCTTGACGATTGAACTTCCTGCGTCGCAGCCGCTTCGGCATGTTCTGCACCTTCTGCCGGGAGTGGAGCCGCGCCGCACAGAGGCGAAGGGGCGTGTGCGGACGGTATTCGAAAGCGGTCCGCTGGCGCCAGTGGAAGATGTGGAGAAACTGGCGCCGCCGGAAGTGCCGCGATGGCCCGCGGTGGCCTTTTCTACCGGACGGTCGTGGCAGGAGGTGGCCGCTCGGTACCACGCGATGATCGAGAAGCAGATTGCCGGGGCCAACGTGTCGAGCCTGGTTGGTGATGCGCAGAAGAAGGCGCGGTTCGAAGCGGTGGCGGCACTCGTAGCGAACCTGCACAAGGAAATCCGTTACACGGGAGTGGAGTACGGCGAAGCTTCGATCGTGCCGCGGACGCCTGCGGAAACGCTGGAGCGGAAGTACGGCGATTGCAAAGACAAGGCGGCGCTGCTGATCGCCATGCTGCGAGCGGCAGGCCTTCCCGCCTACCTGGCATTGCTGGATACGGGCGAGTACGAGCGAACTGAGGTCGCACTGCCCGGCCTAGGCGCCTTCAACCACGCCATCGTTTACGCCCCGGGTACACCGGACTTGTGGATCGACGCCACTTCCGAGTTCACGCGCGTGGGCCAGTTGCCAATCGGCGACCAGGGGCGGCTGGCGCTGGTGATTCGGCCGCAGACAACCGAACTGATGCGCACGCCGGAGTCGACATCTGCGGACAATCGTGCGCTGGAGACTCGCGAATTTTTCCTGAGCGAGTTTGGCGCGGCACGCGTGGTGGAGACGACGGAGGTGACAGGCGCCATCGAAGACGGCTACCGCAGCTACTACGGCGATTTGGAGGCCAAGGAGGCGCGGGAACAGTTCGAGACTTATGCGAAGTCCGCGTACGTGGCGGAGTCGCTGAAAGGCTACCAGCAGACGGGTGGGCGGGATTTTTCATCGCCGTTTCGCTTGCGGCTGGAAATAGAAAAGGCGCAGCGCGGAAGCACCGGGCAGGTTGATGC
>JBOGNS010000541.1:0-1643 GCA_050747305.1 Candidatus Acidiferrales bacterium
GCCGCAGCAGGTCGAGCGCCGATCCGCAGGTCCAGTGCAGGTACAGAATCTTATAGAGATTGGGATTGAGGCCGGCGGTGAAGGTGCGGGCCGCGGTGGATTTGCCGGCGCCCACTTCGCCAGTGAGCAAACCGGCGCCGTGATGATCGACCAGGAACTGGAGCCGAGCCTTCACCTGGGTCCATGCCTGCGAAGCAAACAACTGCTTGGCGTCGGGGCTGTCGCCGAAGGGAGGTTTCTTGAAGCCGAAGAAAGTCTCTACCATGGCACGGACTCCTCGTCGTCTTTTTGGTCGTGAAGCAACTCGACGAAGTTAATGCCGGTAGGTTCGGGAGAAGCCGGTGGAACTGGTTTGGGAGAGGGCAACTGGCCGTTGACGACGGGATCAACCAGCCGCGCCGCGCCCTGCGGTTTCCCCTGGAAAAAGATTTCGACGGGAACGGCGTCGAGCGGATCGAAGCGCACTTCAACGGTTTCGCCGGCCAGTTGGGGCGGGGCTTCATAGTAGCGGTTTTGCAGCAGGAAAGTGCAGTCGCGGCGTACCAAGCGATTCAGACGATGGAAGAAGAGGCGGCGCAGGTCGGTGGCTGGCGGCAGTTGCCGGAGGTGCTCGATATCGCGCTGCCAGCGAACCAGCGGGGTGGTCCCTAGGGAACTATGTTCGGTGCGGTGATAGGCGTTGTCGATCCAGGCCCACAGGCGCTCGTTGAGATCTTCCAGCGAGAGCGTCTGTTTGCGATCCAGGTTGGCCAGAAACTGTTCGCGGACCGAGCGGAAGTAGCGTTCGATCTTGCCGCGCCCTTCGGGCTGATAGGGTGGTGTGTGCACCACCAGGATGCCGATGGAAGCGGCGATGCGCGCCAGTTGCTGGCCGCGATAGATCTTGGCGTTGTCCATGTACAGACGGACGGGCAGGCCACGGGCGGCGATGGCTTGGCGCAGACAGTCCAGGCAGGCGTCCAATCCCTGGCTGGTATAGAACTGGGCGTGCGGGATGAGCCGGCTGGCATCATCCAGGGTGGCGTGTAAGTAGGCCTGTATCTTGCCGCCGCCGGGACGCTGAACGTAGGGTCCGAAGAGCATGTCGGATTGCCAGATCTGGTTGCTGTGTTCGGCCTCGAACTTCTTGTGCGCCGACGGAGCGAGCAGTTGCTTTTCCGAGAGGCCGCGCTGTTTGAGAAAGCGATACAGGGTGGAGGCGGAGACGCCGGGCGCATTTTTGCCGGACGACAGAGCCACTTCGCGCAACAGGGTGGCGCCGGTGCGATGCGGATTTTCGCGCTTGAGGCGTTCGATCAGATCGGCGAGCTGCGGTGTGAGGGTGCGCGACTTTCCCCGGTCCTGCCGCGCTTGCGGCGCCAGCGCCTCGAAGCCGCCGTTGCGATAGCGGAGCGCCCATTCCAGCAACGTATCCACCGAGACCGAGGTGCGTTCGGAGTGCGGGATCTCGTAGTGGCGGGCAGCGATCTCCTGGGCACGGCGCGTGAGTTCGCCGCGGGGCAGCGTTTCCAGCACCAGCGGCGCGATCAGACCGTAGCGGAAGAGGGCGATTTTTTCGGCTTTGGCATCCATGAAGAAGATCTCCTGAGCCAGAAGCATAAGGCTGCGGACATCGCCGGCTCCATACAAAAGCTGTGTGGGGG
>JBOGNS010000542.1:0-4416 GCA_050747305.1 Candidatus Acidiferrales bacterium
GCCTGATAGGCGTTGTACTCGTCGAGCGTGTAGCTGGGCTTCTGCGGTTGCTCCTGAGCGGTCAGCGTGCCCGCCACCAGCAACAGCGTCACGGCCCCAAGTACCATGAACTTACGCATCTGCGATCCGCCTCCTCGGCTGAATTGGCATCGGAACTTGCACTTGCGCTCTTCGGCCGCAGCAGGGCGCCGAAATCGCGGCATTATAGTTAAACTACCACCTCTGCCGCAAGCAATTCAATCCCGTTGCCTTACCGCTCACTTTACCGCCAACATGCTCGCGTCCCGGTGATAAGATGAATTTTTGTGCCGAAAGGTAGCTTGTAGCTAGCTGACAGCTAGCTTACAGTCGACAGTTGACAGTCGGCTGTTCGGACTCGCAACTTTGCGCTGTGAGCTGGGAACTGCAAGCTGTTGACTGTCGACGGTAAGCTCCCGATGGAAAGCGCCAAGCCTCTCGCCAAGCAAGTCGCATTGGTTACGGGCGGCACGCAGGGCATTGGATTGGCCATTGCCCACCGCCTGGGCCGGATGGGGGCGCGCATCGCCATTTGCGCCCGCAGCGCTCCCAAACTTAAGGAAACCCAGCGCGCCTTGCGCGCCGAAACGATAGAAGCGCTGGCGCTACCTGCCGACGTCACCCGCACCGACCAGGTCGCTGGGCTCATCGAACAAGTCCGCACACAGCTTGGCCCCATCGACATCCTCGTCAACAACGCTGGCATCGGCGCTTTTGGCCCCTTCCACGAACTCTCGGAAGCCGACTGGGACCGCGTGCTCAACACCAATCTGCGCGCCGTCTTTCTCATCAGCAAAGCCGTGGCCGCAGGCATGATCGAGCGGCGCAGCGGCTACATCATCAACATCAGCTCGCTCGCCGGTAAAAACACTTTCGCCGGCGCCGCCGCCTACTGCGCCTCCAAGTGGGGCCTGCAAGGGCTTAGCGGCTGCATGGCGGAAGACTTGCGCGGCTACGGCATCCGTGTCAGCGTGATCTGCCCCGGCACCGTACACACCGAATTCTCCCCGCACGCCGACAAGGATCCCGGCAAAATGCTCCAGCCCGACGACATCGCCCACATCGTCGCCATGCTCGTCACGCAAGCCCCGCAAAGCTTCGCCAGCGAAATCCACCTCCGCCCCACACACAAGCCGTAGGGGCAGGCCCCCGTGCCTGCCCCTTTTTGCACGGCACGCCGCCCATCTGCACGGTTCCAGATCAGCACTTCGAGCTCTTCGAGCACACGACCGTTCCCTTCGCCTGTGCCTGCAGGTATGATTTCGAGTAAGTGCGCTTCGGCCACCAATGGAGGCCACTCAAATGCGCTGCCTGGTCCACGCGTTTCTTTTGTTGCTGACTTTGGCCGTTCCAGCCGTTGCTCAAGACGCGGCTCCGCAGCGCCTCCGTGTGGGCGGAGCCGTCCAATCGAAGAGACTCGTTAAGCGCGTCCAGCCGGTCTATCCGCCGCTGGCGATTAAAGCGCGCATCACCGGCGCCGTGAAACTCGCCGCGATCATCGCGCGCGACGGCGCCATCTCCCAAATTGAAGTCATCAGCGGCCACCCGCTGCTCGTACAGCCGTCGCTCGACGCGGTGCGTCAGTGGCACTACGAGCCTACCTTGCTGAATGGCGAGCCGGTGGAAGTCATCACCACCATAGACGTTATTTTTACGCTCGAAGGGGTCGGCGAAAAAGAAACGGAAGAAAAAATGCCGCGCACGCTTGAGGCTCAGCTCCGCGCGCGCATCACGAAGCACATGCAGCAAGGAAAGTACGATGACGCGCTTCACGAACTCCGCGCCTTCATCCAAAAAAACCCGAGCGATACCGAAATGCGCCGGCAACTGGCCACGGCGCTTTCCATTGTCAACCGGATGCCGGAAGCCATCTCTGAACTTCGCGAAGCGCTGCGCCTAAAACCCGCCGACTTATCGCTGCACCAGACGCTGTTCCGATTCTTGATGGATTCCGATCTGGCTTATGACGCGATGGCCCAATTTCACGAAATGCGCCGCTATGGCGAGCCTGACCCCGGCGCCTACGCCCAACTCGGCGTGCTTCTATATCGCCTGCAAAGTGCGGATTCTGCAGCCGCCGAAATCCACATGCTGGCGCAGGGCTCGCGTGACGCCGGCCAGGTTCACAGCAAGCTGTTTGAGGGTCTGCTCGCGGCTGGGCGGCTCGACGCCGCCCTCCATCACGCCGCCGAGGCGGCCCAGCTCAACCCGCAGAACGTTCAGTTGCAAGAGGAGATCCGGCGCGTCGGCGAGTTCAAAGACATGCTTGACCGCGGCATGGAGATGCTGCGCATACGCCTCCAGCAGCAGCCCGCCCGTCCGGAGGTGCGCGTGGCCCTTGCTCTCGGTTTCTTGATGCAGGATAGCTGGGAAACGCACGGACGCGACGAGTACGTCGCTGCACTCGAACTTGGCTTCGATGAGATCGAGGCCCACAACCCCCTGGCCATGGTGCTCGCCAATCGCAACGGCAAGCGAGCGACCATCGCGGAATTCCGCAGCTTCGCCGGACGCTTTCCAGCCATGCCCAATCTCCGCCTAACGGTTGCGGAGTTGCTCACGGACATCGGCAATATCGACGGCGCGGTCGCAGAGCTGCGCGCCGCCATTGCTGCCGCTCCGGATAACGCCGCGCTGCGCGAAAAGCTGGCGGACTTACTCCAGCAGTCGGGTGATGCCGCCAGCGCTGCGGCCGAGCGGGAAATGGCGCGCAGCCTGCCACCCCCAGCGCAGCCCGGTTCAGCGCTCCGAGCGTTGCTACGGGAGCTCTTCTCCTCTATCGCCGGCGATGAACTGGAACGCGACAGCATCGCCGCAAACGAAACATCGGCGGTCGGGGCCATGCGCACACTTAACACCGCTGCGGTCATGTACTCGGCCAACTACGGCGGATTTCCGCCCTCGCTGGTTAGCTTTGCTGGCGGCCCAGGCACTGGGGCAGAGCCGTCGGCCAAGCACGCCGATTTGATTGACCCGCAACTGGCCTCCGGCACGAAGAACGGCTACACCTTCACGTACCTGGCCACCGCCACCGGCGACCGCGGCGAAATCGTGGCGTACGAAATCAACGCCGATCCCGAGCAACCAGGCGTCACTGGCAACCGATCGTTCTTCACCGACCAGTCTGGCATTATCCGCGTCAATACCGGCGGCCGCGCACGCTCCACCGACCCACCCATCACGTGAGGCGGCGACTTAGTGGGACATTGTTCGTCGTGGGGTAGTGGCTCGCTTCATCCATTCACTTTTGCCTTTTTACTTTTTCCTTTTGCCTTGTACTATACGCGCACGGTGCCCATGCCCACGGCTGACACCACCATCGGAGATAAGCTGCGGCGCATCGAGTCCGGCGAGATGACGCGGCTGGAAGCCTTCAGCGACGCGGTCTTCGCCTTCGCCATCACCCTGCTGGTGGTGTCGCTGGAGGTGCCGCGCACCTTCACCGAGCTGGCCGCCACCATGCGCGGCTTCATCGCCTTCGCCATCTCCTTCACCATTCTGGTTTGGATCTGGTTCCAGCACGCGCGCTTCTTCCGCCGCTTCCGCATGGAAGATGCCGGCACGGTGGCCATTAACGGTGTGTTGCTGTTCGTGGTGGTGTTTTACGTTTACCCCATGAAGTTTCTCTGGAACACGCTGTTCACGCTTTGGACCGACGGGCCGCGCCAAGTTCTCGACGCCAACGGTGTGATGCAGCCGATCCTCGTACGCGGGCAGATGGCGCATTTGATGGCCATTTACGCCATCGGCTTTATGGCGATTTTCCTGGCCTTCGCCGCGCTGTATTTCCTGGCCTACGCGCGCCGCCGCAGGCTCGCGCTCGATGAACTGCAAACCTTCGACGCCCTCTCCGGCATCTGGGAAAACCTCGCGGTCGCCGGCGTCGCTGTGCTTTCGTTGGTGATTGCGCTGGCCGGCGGATCCGGCTGGTCAGGCCTGGCCGGAATGACCTTCGGCCTGATTGGCCCGGTGAAAGCCATCCATGGCTACCTGCACGGCTCCCGCCGCAGCAAGCTCGAGGAGCAACTTAAATCCACGCCCGCTGCCAGCGATCCCTTCCCCGCCCGCGCCTCGTAGATTGAATGCCCATGCGCCCGGCGGCCCCTTCGTTTGTGGACAACCTCGGTTGCATGACATTGCGAGCCAACCGAGGAATCTGCAGTTCGTCAATTTCCAAAGAAGCAGTGCAGGTGCTCGCAAAACGAGCCGACATCGTTAGCGCATCCGATTCCTCGTCCCGGCGGGCCGACCCCCGCAATGACAATCAGTGGAACCCTTGTATTTCGTGATTAGCAAGCCCTTACAGGGAGGAAGGTTCTGAGTTCTGAGTTCTGAGTTCTGAGTTCTGAGTTCTGAGTTCGGGACCCCGATTCAGGCTCGTCTGCGTTTGGTCCGCAA
>JBOGNS010000543.1:0-12850 GCA_050747305.1 Candidatus Acidiferrales bacterium
CCCCCACACAACGCGCGTGACGCCGGCGATACCTACCGATGGACTGGGACTCACCTGAGATCGCACGATTGGTACGCGCGGCGCTCGATGAGGACCTCGGGTTCGGGCGGTCGCCGCGGCCCGGCGACCTCACCTCACTGGCGACCATACCCGCCGAGGCAAGCGCGCGCGCGCGGATTATCGCCAAGCAGGACTTGATTCTCGCCGGGCTGCCACTGGCGGAGATGGTGTTCTACACGCTTGATCGCTCCGCGCTCCTGACCACGGACTACGCCGACAGTGCGCCTGTGAAACCTGGGTGCATGGTTGTGGAAATCGAGAGCAACACACGCGCGATACTCGCCGGCGAACGCACGGCGCTCAACTTTCTGGGGCATCTCTCCGGCATCGCCACGCTGACGCGCCGCTTTGTAGACGCTGTGGCCGGCACCGACGCGCGCATCCGCGATACGCGCAAGACCACGCCGCTGCATCGCGCGATCGAAAAATACGCGGTGCGCACCGGCGGCGGCAGTAACCACCGGTTCGGCCTGTTCGATGCCGTGCTCATCAAGGAAAACCACATCGTTGCGGCGGGCGGTATCCGCGAGGCGCTGCGCCGGGCGCAGGAGCACGTAGCGGGACTCGAGCCCGTGACCTCGGCCGCTACAGCCTACGAATCATTCGCACCCGGCGGCGCCAGCTCCGGCGAAGAGTCCGGCATCGTGATCCAAATCGAGGTGCGCAATGAGGCAGAACTGCGCGAAGCGCTTGCCGCTGGCGCTGGATGCATCCTGCTCGATAATCAATCGCCGGAGTCTGCCGCAGCGTTGCTTGCCATCGCGCGCCGTGTCGCACCCGCCTGCACGATCGAGATTTCCGGGGGAGTAACGCTTGCGAATGTCCGCGCCTACGCTGAAGCGGGCCCCGACTTCATCGCGATTGGCGCGCTCACGCACTCCGCGCCGGCTGCGGATTTCAGTTTGCTTGTAGCGCCAACTCGCGTCCGTTAAGCTGAGGCGCTCGTTCGAAAGTGCCGACCCCTGTGGCTTTCGCGCGTCTCGCGGCAAAGGGCAGGCACAGGGGCCTGCTACTACGCAAAGGGCAGGCACGGGGGCCTGCCCCTACGGGGACTTGTGCAACGCTCGATTCCAGACACCACTGACCGCCGCATTGACCGGCTGCTGGCGCTGCTGGCCGATAATCCGATGATCGTGATCAGCGGCGCGCGCATCGCGCGGGAGATCGGCGTGACGCGCTTCACGGTGTGGCGCTGGGTGGAGAAGCTGCGCGCGCTGGGCGTGAAAGTGAAAGGGCACGCCGGCGCCGGCTACCGCCTCGAGAAAGTTCCCGACGTGCTCACACCTTCGCTGCTCAAGCCAATGCTCGAAGGCACTGCGTTTGCCAAGCGCATCCATCACTATTTCAAAGCGGACTCGACGAATGCCGTGGCGCTTCGCCTGGCCCATGATGGGGAGCCGCACGGCGCATTGATTGTCGCGGAAGAGCAGACGGCGGGGCGAGGCCAGGCGGGGCGTGGCTGGCATTCGGAAAAGTCCAGCGGCATTTACTTCACTGCATTGCTGCGCCCGGAAATTTCGCCGATGGATGCGCCGCTTATCACGCTGATGACGGGGCTCGCGGTGCACCAAGCCGTGGCGGAGCAGACCGGCCTTGCGCCGGACATCCGCTGGCCGAACGATGTGCTGCTCAATGGCAAGAAAATCTGCGGGATCCTCACGGAGATGCATGCCGAGCCGGGGCGGGTACACTTTGTCGTGGTGGGTGTGGGGCTGAACGTCAACAACACGTCGCTGCCCAAGGAACTGGAGCGCAGCGCCACCTCGCTGCGCCTCGCGAGCGGGCGCGCCGTTTCGCGCATCGAGCTACTCGCAAAATTGCTGCGTTACCTGGACCGCGATTACAATCGCTTCGTCAAGGAAGGCGCGGCCGCGCTCCTGCGACGCTTCGGCGAAGTCTCGAGCTACGCCGCCGGCCGCCGCGTGCGCATCGCCAACGGGCGCGAATCGTTCACCGGCATGACGGCGGGCCTGGAACCGAACGGCATGCTGCGCGTGGCGCGTGACGACGGGCGCATCGAATTAGTGATCTCCGGCAGGCTGACAGACGTGATGTAGCGGCGACCTTTTGGTCGCCATCGTTACCACGATTGCATCGGGCGAGAGTGGCGTGGCGACCTGAAGGTCGCCGCTACAGACGCAGAGTAAAGCAGAACGAGGCTGGCGCATGCTATTGACCGTTGACGTGGGCAACACGAACACGGTGCTCGGCGTTTATCGCGGCGCCGAGTTGCTGGCGCACTGGCGCCTGACTACCGCGCGCAATCAGACGGTGGATGAGTACGGCATTCTCACGCGTAACCTGTTCACGCTCGCGCGTCTTGATCCGGGCGAAATCAGCGGCGTAATCATCAGCTCGGTAGTGCCGCCGCTGAACCCGACGCTGGCAGAGATGTCGCAGCGTTATTTCAACGCGGCGGCGCTGTTCGTCGAGCCGGGCGTGAAAACCGGGATGCCGGTGCTGTACGACAACCCGCAGGAAGTGGGTGCGGACCGCATTGTGAACAGCGTTGCGGCCTTCGAGAAGTACGGCGGGCCTTGCATTGCGGTGGACTTCGGCACCGCGATCAACTTCGACGCTATCTCCGCAAAGGGCGAGTACCTCGGCGGCGTGCTCGCGCCGGGCATCGGCATTTCCGCCGAGGCGCTTTTCACACGCGCGGCGCGGCTCTCGCGTGTGGAGATCAAGGATCCCGGCAAAATCATCGGCAGCAACACGGTGGCCTCGCTGCAATCCGGACTCTATTACGGCTATGCGGATCTGGTGGACGGCATCCTGGTGCGCATGAAAAAAATGATGGGAGATAAGACGCGCGTCGTGGCCACCGGAGGTCACGCGCGCATGATCGCCACGGCTTCCAAACACATCGAAGAGGTGGACGACTTCCTTACGCTGGAAGGTTTGCGAATTATCTGGGAGAGGAACAAGAAAAAGGCTTAGCCACAGATGAACACTGATGAACACAGATATCTTGGAGTTCCCGCGGCCCTGCTTATCTGTGTTTATCTGCGTTCATCTGTGGCTAATTCCTCGCTACTTATTTCGCGCCGATAGCCTGCCGGCGCGCGCGCCACAAGTACCATGACGCCACGGTGCGGTACGGACGCCACGGTTCCGCGGTCTTCACCATCCAGCGTTCTGAGGGCAGCGCGCGCAGGCCGAATGCTTCCTTGAACGCGTACTGGATGCCGAGGTCGTCGACGGGCAGCACATCCATGCGCCCGAGGCAGAAGATCAGGAACATTTCAGCGGTCCAGCGCCCGATTCCTTTTACCTGCGTGACGTTGTCGATCACTTCGGCGTCGCTCATGCGCGAGAAGCGCCGAAACGCGAGCGCGCCGTCTCCTGCTTTGTTCGCCAGGTCGCAGAGGTACTTCATCTTCTGGCGTGACAGGCCCACGGCGCGCAACTGGCGGCGCGGCGTGGCCAGCAATTCCGCGGGCGTGGGAAACCGCGCATTGCCGTTGCTGCCATAGAGCCGCTGGAAACGCAGTGAGATGGTCTGCGCAGCCTTGTAAGAGAGTTGTTGATAGATGATGGCGTCGGCCAGCGCGGCAAATTTGTTGCTGCTGCATTCACGGTCCAGCCGGCATGGCCCTACGCGCGCGATCAGCCCGCGCATGATGGCATCCGACTTGTTCAGGTGACGAACGGCGGCGGCGTAGTTCATACGCAATGAAGGTAGCCGTAATTCGCCGGGCGCGCAACGTAGGGGTTACACGTTGAACGTTCAACGTTGACCGTTGAACGTGCCTCTATAACTTCCACAAGCTCCATGACCTTCCATCACCTCCTGTTAGAATGGCTGCGTGGCCGAAGCGTTCAACTACTTCAACTACTACACGGAGATTGAGGAGCACTTCTGGCGCAAACGCGGCGCGCACATTCTGGTGTCGCCGCTGGATTGGGCCATCGTCGAGACGTGGCAGAAGGCCGGCATTCCGCTTGAGGCGGTGCTGCAAGGGATCGACAGCGCATTCGAAAGCTATGCGCGCTCGCGCCGCGGCTCGTCCGGGCGCCCGCTGAAGAGCCTGGCTTATTGCGTGGATGCGGTGCTGGAAGCCGCCGAGCGCTACGCCGAAGCTGCCGCCGGCCGCGGCCCGGAAGCGGGCAACGGCGCAGCGCGGGCTGCGGCTGCCGAGCCATTTTCGCGGGAGGAGCTGCGCGCCTACTTCCAGCGCAATGCCGAGAAGCTTGACCGGGCCGCCGCGCTGCTCTCAATGGGCGAGGCGGCAATCGCAACGCACTGCCGCAAAACCGCGCAGAAGCTGCGCGATTTGCTATCCCTCTTGGAGTCCACGGCCAGCCTTGACCTGGAGGACTTGGAGCGGCGCTTGACCGTGCTCGAAGAAAAGCTGACGGCAACGGTCACCGGCGCCACAAAAGAAGAAAGGCTGCTGGCCATCCGTCGCGAAATGGATGGCGCGCTCACGCCTTACCGGCGCAAGATGACCGCCGCTCAGCTTGCTCAACTGGAGCGCCAGTACACGCAGAAGCGGCTATTTGAGGCGTTACAGATTCCGCGCCTCAGTTTATTTTATCTGACCTAAAGACTAGCCGACAGCTTACAGTCGACAGCTAACAGTTCACAACTGGCAGCGCAAAGTTGTAAGTCCGAACTGTCCACCGTCGCCTGTAAGCTACCGCGAGTTGTCCACCATGGACTGTGAGCTGTGGACTGTAAGCTGTCGGCTGTGAACTGTAAGCTTGTTCCGCATTCTGAGTTTGTGTATGAATGTGAAGATCGAAAAGCTGGTTTACGGCGGCGAAGGCCTCGGGCACACCGAGGGGCAAACGGTCTTCGTGCCTTTTGTGCTTCCGGGCGAAACGGTGGCCGTGCGGCCGGTGGAGCGCAAGAAGAAATTCGTGCGCGGCCAGCTTCAGCACATCATTATGCCCGCAGCAGAACGCGCGGTGGCTCCCTGCCCGCACTTTGTCGCCTGTGGCGGCTGCAATTACCAACACATTCCGTACGAAGCGCAGCTCGAATACAAGAAGCAAATCCTGCGCGAGACTTTGTGGCGCATCGGCCGCGTGAAATGGAACGGCGACATTCACGTTCACCCTTCCCCGCCCTTCGGCTACCGCAACCGCGCGCAATGGAAAATTCGGCCCTTCGACCCGATGCCATCGGGTCAGAGCGCCGCTCAGGGTAAACAGGCGATCGGCTACTACCGCGCCAACTCCGCCGCTCTTTTGCCCATCGAGCAGTGCCCCATCCTTTCACCGCGCCTGGAATCATCGCTGCAGGCGCTGCGGGCGTTGCTGGCCGATTCGCGCTTGCCCGTAACCTTGCGCGAAATCGAAATCTTCGCCGACGACCGCGACGACAAGCTGCTGCTCAACGCCTCGTGCACGGAGTTCGAAGGCTCCCCCGACGCGCTCGCGGCCACCTTGCGAGACGCGCTGCCCGGCGCCGAATCCATTCTGCTGCACGAGAGCAGCCGCGACCGCTTCGAACTGTTCGGCCCGGGATTCATCACCTATCGCGCTGCCGGCGCCGATTTCCGCGTCGGCCACCTCTCGTTCTTCCAGGTGAACCGGCATCTCATCGACGAAATGGTCCAAGTCGTCACCGCAGGCCGGCAAGGCCGCTCGGCCCCGATGCATCGGGGCTCGGCGCTGGACCTCTTTGCCGGCGTCGGCCTGTTTTCCGTGCCGCTGGCCCGCCACTTCCAGCGCGTCACTGCCGTCGAGTCCAACGAGGCCGCCGCGCGCGATCTGCAAGTGAATCTCGCCGCCCTCGGTGATCGCACGCAAGTAGCCTGCGCCGATGTTGTGCAGTTCCTGGATCGCGCCGACGCACCCTACGATCTCGTCATGCTCGACCCCCCGCGCGCCGGCGTCCCTTCCTCCGCCCTGCATCGCATCGCGCAGCTTGCCCCGCCTCACATTTCCTACCTTTCCTGCGACCCCGCCACCCTCGCCCGCGACCTCGCCCTCCTCACCGCTCCCGGCAACGCCGCAACCGCCAGCCCCGGCGGTGGCCGCGCCCCCTCGCCCTACTCCATCACCGATGTCCATCTCTTCGACCTCTTCCCTCAATCCTTTCACATCGAGTCCTTCGTCCGCCTCGCCCTCACCTAGCCCTCGCCCTCTTCCGGTGAGCCGCTGCGCTGTGATACATCATCCGCGTCAGCTTGGAGGACGGGCCCCAGGCCGCCCAGCACGGATGGCACTTCCTTTTCTCTGGATCGTCGCGGCTCTTTGTTGCGGCATTCTGCTGGCCCGCGCGTCAGCCCTGCCGGCCGCCCTCTGGCTTGCGAGCGCGGTGGCGACGCTCGCGCTCGCATTCGCATTCCTGCGCCGCTGGAAGCTGAACGGCGCATGGGCAACAGGACTTGCATGTTGGTTTTTCGTCGGAGCGCTGGCTTCCGCGCTGGAGCCGCTGGCGTTGCCGGCGAATCACGTTTCGCGACTGGCGGACGCCGGCGCACTGCCTGACGACATTGCGTTGCGCTGGCGCGGCCGCTTGCGCAGCGACCCGTTGCGCCTGCCGTGGGGCATGCGCTACGAAATTGCGCTGGAGGAAGTGGAGATCGAGGGACAGACGCGCGCGATCTCCGGCGGCTTGCGCGCCAGCTACTTTCGCAATTCGCTGGACACCGAACCGGCGCCGCTGCTGCGTGCCGGTGACCGCGTGGAAGCACTGACCCGCGCCCGCGCCCCACGCAACTTCCTCAACCCCGGCGCGTTCGATGCCCGCACGCACCTCGCGCGCGAGGATGTCCACCTCACGGCATCGCTCCGCAGCACGGAGTTGCTGCGCAAACTCGGTGACACTCGTCCTTCCTTCGCGCACCGGCTCGCGCGACTGCGCGGGGCGATGCTGGAGCAACTCGACCGCATGTTCTTACAGCAGCCCGAACACGCAGCCGTGCTGCGCGCGATGCTGCTCGGCGACCGCAGCTTCATTGATCACCAGCGCGCAGAACAGTTCCAGCGCACCGCCGCCTATCATGTGCTGGTGATTTCCGGCATGCACGTTACGGTGCTGGCGCTGTGCATCTTCTGGCTGGGCCGGCGGCTGCGATTTCCGCGGTGGGTGGTGATCGTAACAACCGCAGCCGTGCTCGGCGCGTTTCTCGGCGTGGTGGAAGATAAGCCGCCGATCCTGCGCGCGGCGCTGATGGCCGCGGTGGTGCTGATCTCCGCTGTACTCTTTCGCCGAGCGCCGTTGCTCAATGCCATCGCGCTCTCCGCATCGCTGATCCTGATGGCACAACCAAGCGCGCTGACCGACCCCAGCTTCCAGCTTTCCTTTTTGGCCGCCGCGATGATCGGCGCGCTGGGCCTGCCGTGGATCGATGGGAGCAGCGGGCCGTACCGTCGCGCGCTCGCGCATCTCACGGATTCGGCGCGTGACCCAGCGCACGCGCCGCGTGTTGCGCAGTTCCGGCTCGACCTGCGCGATGCGGCAGCTTGGGTCGCGTCACGCTTGCCAGGCTCACCTGACCGTGCGGCTCGCGCGTCTCGGGTTACGCTCGCCGCCGCGGCGGCTGCCGGCTTCCGTCTGTGGGAAGTGGTGGTGGTGTCCGCCGCGATTCAACTGGGAATGCTTCCGATCATGGCGCTGTATTTCCATCGCGTCAGCGCGGGCGGTGTCGCGGCGAATATTCCGGCGTCGTTGGTATCAGCGGCTATCGTGCCTGCAGGTTTCTTCACGATGGCGTGTGCGGCGGTGTGGGAGTCGGCGGGGGACCTTGCGGCGGCCTTGACGGGCGCGCTCGCATCGCTGCTGCTGGCTTCCGTGGAATGGTTCAGCGGCATAGAGTGGAGCACATGGCGGGTTCCCGATCCGCCTGCATGGCTGCTGGCGGCACACATGCTGGGAATCATCGGGCTTGCTGTTTGCCTGCGCGTTAAACGCCGTGCGCTGGCATGGTTCACTGGAGTCGCGCTGGCTGCGACAAGCATCCTCGTATCGCTTCATCCCTTTTCTCCACAATTGGCGCCGGGCCGGCTGGAGGTAACCACGCTTGACGTTGGCCAAGGTGACGCGATTTTCGCCGCTTTCCCCGGCGGGCAGACACTCCTGATCGACGGAGGCGGGCTTTTTGGCGCGGTGCGTGCCGGCGGCTTCCGCACCGGGCTGGACATCGGCGAGCAGGTGGTGTCGCCGTATCTGTGGTCGCGAGGGATCCGGCGTATCGACACGGTGGCGCTGACTCATGCGCACCAGGATCACCTCGATGGCCTGCAAGCGGTGCTGGAGAACTTCACAGTGAACGAGCTGTGGATCGCGCGCACCGTGGATTCCGCCGCCTGCCGGGCGCTACTGGAGGCTGCTGCGCGGCGCGGTGTCCGTGTGGTGCGGAAGCGCCGCGGCCACTGGTTTAATTGGGGCGATGCGAGCGGTCTTTTTTTGTGGCCTCCGGCGGCGGACAAGGCCTCAGAGCCCAGCGCGGCGCGCAACGATGATTCCATCGTTTTGCGACTGGACTACGGCCGCACGTCGCTGCTGCTCGCCGGGGACATCGAAAAAGACGTGGAGGCGGAGCTGGTTGCCTTGGGTGACCCGCTGGATACCGACTTTCTCAAAGTGCCGCATCATGGCAGCCGCACGTCCGCAACCGCCAATTTTCTTGCGGCGATTACGCCGCGAGCGGCCGCGATTTCGGTCTCCGCATTCAACCCGTTTGGCCACCCGCATGCCGACGTGCTCGAGCGCCTCGCCGCATCCGGCGCGCGTGTGCTGCGCACGGATCGCGATGGCGCGGTTACTTTTTCCTCCGACGGCCAGGTGGCTCGCGTCCGCAGCTTTATCGAAGGCAAGCCGTAATCGGACGCTCAAGGGATAGAGGGGCAGGCACCCTTCGCGTTCCGCGGTGCGGACGGCTCAGGGTAAACCGGAGCCTGCCCCTACGGTTCCGCGCCTTCATCACGCAGTTTCGCGCTCGCTGTGTGCTCGGCTATGACCTTTCGGGCCTGCTCGGCTTGCGACTCGAGCACCATGATCTCCACCCCATGCGTCCCTTTGGGGTTTTCGCGCAGGGGAAACGGGTCCATGGTGGTAGGCGCAGGGGATGAAATTCCTGCGCTCTCCAGCAGCCCGCGTATCACGACGGCCTCGGTGGCTGTGCCTGCCAGGTGAACGATCACTGTCGCTTCTTCGTTCCGTTTATCCTTCATTTTTGCTTGTGCCTCATTCTGGTGCAGCCTAAGATTGTAATGTCTGCTCATGATTCTGCCCGACCAGCCCGCGCTACCTCCCGCCACATCCGCTGCCATTGCTGAAGAAACCCGCCGCATCCGGCGGCTGCAAATCGTGGTGCGGCTCGCGCTGGGCATCATCGCGGAAGGCCAACTACCTTATCAGGAAGCCTGCGAGCTGGTGACGGCGACGCGCCGCGTCGCTTTGACGCTTTTTCCCGATAGCCACCACACCTTCGACTTGTTGTACGCGCCGAAGTTCCGCCGCCTCATCGCCGAGGTTTATCGCCTCCATTAAAACGCAGAACGCAGAACGCAGAAGAAGCTGACAGCTCACAGCCTACAGCTTACAGTCGGATCATTCCCGTCGAGCGCGAGAAATATGCCTGTCATCCCGAGCGAAGCGAGGGATCTGCTCTTGCCTTTCATGTTGCTGTAAGCTGTCAACTGTAAGCTGTGAGCTTGTTCTGCGTTCTGCGTTCTGAGTTTCTTCTAGAAAAGCCACATTTTGACGGCCAGCAGCGCAATCGCTACGCCGGCGCCGATCGCCGCTTGCTGCTCGCGGTTCGCTTTGTAGAGTTCCCACGAGAATGGCGTGTCGTCCTGCATCGCGGCGGAAGGAGTGAGCCGGGGGAAAAATAGCGGCACATGCGACGCGTAATCGTCGTAGGCCCGCGTGTGCAGCTTGCGCAGGTGCTGCTCTTCGAAGCGCATGGCCGCCGGGTAGAAAATCCCCACGTACGCAATCACCACAAGCGCCGCCAGCCAACTGCTCCCGGCCACCAGCAAACCCGCAGCAAGCAGCGTGCTGCCGAGATAAAGCGGGTTGCGCGTGTAGGCATACGGCCCGCCCGTGGTGAGCCCTTCATTCTTTTGCAGGTAACCCGCCGCCGCGCCGCGAATCAGCAGCCCCATCGCGGCAATCATCGCGCCCAGCACCAGCGATGGCACGCTGGGCTCGGCCAGCCATGCGTAAAGCACCGCCACCGCATAGCCAGCCCGCACGCGCCAGCGCGGCAAACGCGCACGCAGCGGCACCACGACTTGAACTTTGTCCGCTTCACTCATAACGACATTACAGTGGCTAGTAGTTAGTGGCTAGTGGCTAGAAAATCTGCAGCGTGTTCCTAGCCACTAGCCACTAGTCACTCGCCACTAGCCACTAGCCACTGGTTCTGCGTTCATCGTTCTGCGTTCTCAGTTCCCATGCGCCGCTCGATGGCGGCTATCACCTGCTCCACTTTAATCGAGAGCATCAGCGGTGAATACTCCCCTGTGCGCTTGTAGCTAATCTGGTCGTCGGTGGCATTGCGCACCACATAATCGAGCTGACCGTAAGGACCGTTGCGCTTGGGATCGGTCGGGCCATAGAGGCCAACCAGCGGCGTGCCGAGCGCCGCCGCGAGATGCAGCGGGCCGCTATCCGCTGCAACCAGAAATTTGGCGCGGCGCAACAGCGCCTTCAATTGCGCGATATCGGTTCCCAGCACAAAAGGCTCCGGCTCGCCGGCGACCAGGCGCACCGCTTCGGCCAGCGCACGCTCGCCCGGGCCGTACGTTACCACGCCGCGCCACCCGTGGCGCTCGGCCAGCTTGCGATGCAAATGTCCGTACTGCTCCGCCGGCCAGCACTTCGAGCGCCAGCCGCCACCCGGGCTGATCACGTAATAGTCTTTGAGCTGGCGCGATTCGAGTTGCAGATCAAGGAACGCGTCCGCTGCGGGCGCGATCGGCAGCGAAAGCTGCGGCGGGCTCACAGCCGTCGCACCCGCCGCGCGCGCCAGCGATAGGTTCATCTCCACCACGTGCGCGCCCTGCGGGCTCACGCGCTGGTTGTAGAAGCGCGCTGCCCCGGGTTCGCGCGCGTGCGCGGCATCCAATCCGATGCGGCGCTTGGCGCCGGAGACGAGCGCCAGAGCCGCAGATTTGTAAAGACCCTGGAAGTCCAGCGCCACATCGTAACGCCGGGCGCGCAACTCGCCAATCAGTCGCAGCGTTGGCCGCAAGCCGCGATCTTGCGGGATCACCGTGTTGAGCTGCGTGCAGCCCTCGAGCAACTCCGCCCACTTCCGCTCGACCACCCAATCTATCTGCGCGTTTGGATATGCATCGCGCAGCGCGGCGAGCGACGGCAGCGTGTGTACGATGTCGCCCATCGAGCTCAGGCGCACCATCAGCAGCCGCAGATCAGGCATTGCGCCGCCGCAGCTTGTGGATTAAGTCGGTGGTGGAATGCCGCTTGGCGTCACCGACGATGGCCACGCGCGCGCCGATGCGTTGCGCGGCTTCCCGCTCGGGAACGGTTTCTGCGGTGTAGTCAGTGCCCTTGGCGTGGACGTGAGGGCGAAGCGCATCGAGCAGAGGCTCGACGTTTGGCTCATCGAAGATCGTCACGTAATCCACGACGGCGAGCGCTGCCACGAGTTGCGCGCGGGCCTTCTCATCCAGCACCGGGCGGCCCGGTCCTTTCCACCGCGCGGCGCTTTCGTCGGAGTTCACGGCCACCACCAACACATCCCCCTCGCGTTTCGCGCCTTGCAGATAACGCGAGTGTCCAACGTGAAGCACGTCGAAGATTCCGTTGGCCAGCACAATCCGCTCTCGGGCCTGCCGATGTCTCTCGAGGCGCGCGCGCAGTTCCGCACGCTCCAGAATTTTCTCGCGCGTGTTCATTTGCTTTGCGGGGCCGCACGGCCGGTGAGATCGTCTGTGATGGCCTCGAGCAGTTCATGGCGCGAGACAGTAGCGGTGCCGCGCTTCATCACTACGATGCCGCCGGCATAGTTCGCCAACCGGGCAGCCTCGACAAACGTTGCGCCGGCAGCGAGTGCGAGAGTGAAGGCGGCGATTACCGTGTCACCGGCGCCGGTCACGTCCGCCACTTCGTCGCTGCCATGCACAGGAATGTGTACCGGCTTGCGGCGCGGTTCAAAGAGCGCCATGCCATCCTTGCCGCGCGTCACCAGCAACGCTTTCAGCCGCAACCTGCGCAGCAATCGCGCGCCCAAAGACTCGAGCCGGTCTACATTTGGGCCCACACGAGTTCCGTACATGGCTTCCAGCTCCGGTTCGTTTGGCGTGGCGGCGGTGAGCGCGCAGCCCGCGTAATCGAGCATGGAGTAGCGCGAATCCAGCGTCGCCAGCCGCGCGCGCAGCTTGCGCACCAGCCCGGGCGAGACCGCTCCGCAGCCGTAGTCAGACACAAGCAGGGCGTCCGCGCGCGATGCCGCGGATCGCGCGGCTCGCTCCAGCCGGTGGATGACGCCGGCGGGCAAGACATTTCCCGGTTCGCGGTCCACGCGCAACACCTGTTGCCGCGCCGTGTGCGTCCACCCGGCCATAAAGCGCGTCTTGGTGGTTGTGTGCCAGCCTTTCACGATGAGGATGCCGCGTGTGTCCACATGCTTGGCGCGAAAGTAGTCGAGCAGCGCGCGGCCCGCCGCATCGTCACCCAATACGCCGACGGGCATCACTCGCGCGCCGAGGTCGGTCAGGTTGTTCGCCGCGTTTGCGCCGCCGCCGGGCACAAGCTGCGTTTCGCGATGCCGCAGAATAAGCACGGGCGCCTCGCGCGACACTCGCGAAATTTCGCCGCTGACGAATTCATCGGCGACCAAGTCCGCGAGCACGGCGATCT
>JBOGNS010000544.1:0-3052 GCA_050747305.1 Candidatus Acidiferrales bacterium
CGGCCATGGCGCGCGGCAGCGATTCCACCAGCGCCTCGGGCGCGGTGACGGTGAGCAGCTTGACCGCTGCGGTGGCGCGCTGCGTGCGCGGGTCAAACAGCCGCGTGACCAGCGTGCCCACGGCAGCGTCGCCGATGGCCCGCAGCAGCCGCGCCATCGGCGCCAGCGCGTCCAGTCCGCCGGCAGTAAGCCGCGCGCTCATGTGCTCGATCACGCGCTCTGGATCGCGCCCCAGGATGCGTGGCAGGCTTGGGTCGAGCGGTCGATGCTCGAGGGCCGCCTCGACCACAGCGCTCCAGCGGCCATTGTCGAGCATGCGCTGCATCACAGCGTTCATCAGTTGATGTGAGCCGTTGCGCGGCCCCGATACGTCGGGGCGTGGCGCCTTGTCCAGGGTGTCGAGCAGGTATTCGAGTTCGGAGAAATCGCGACGCTCGATGGCTTGCCCCGTCAGCCCATCGAGCACGCTGGCCAGCACACTCGCTACTTCCGGCGCCGGCTCGGTGGGCAGCACGCGCAGAAGCGTGCGCGCCAGTTCACGCGGCGCGCCGGAGGATGGCGGCCACAGGGCCGCAGTCAGTTCGCTCAGTTCGCTGAGGCCGGTAGCGACGGCCAGGCGCACGCGCGACTCTTCCGCTTCAAGCCCGCGTGCATAATTCAACAGCAGAAAGCGCGCCTGCCGCTCGCTGCCTGCGGTGGCGAGCTGCCCCAGGTAAGTGCGCAGCGCAGGTACCGGCACGCACCACGCTGCGCGCCCGGTGAGCACTTGCGATTTTTCATGCGCGGGGAGCTCGTTCCAAAAGCGTTCGTGCAGGGATTCCGCGTAGGAGTCGTCAGTCCACTTCGCCCCGTGATGACGCTTGGGGCGCAGGCCGCTGACGGCCATTTGGCGCGCCAGCACCAAGAAGAGTTCGCGCAACTTGGGCAGCGGCGTGCGACTTTCGCGGAACTGTGCACCAGCGATGTCCATCACCAGCGCTTCCGCGAGGCGGGAGAAGTAGGGCTCGAGACTCTCGCCCTCGCGCGGCGCGTGGCGTGTGATGCCGCCGGCGAGCGCCGTCATTTGCGCGCGATCGCTGGAGGCCACCGCGCCGCGCAGCGCCACCACCACCTGCTGCGGGCCAACTTCATCGTGCTTGCGCAATGGCTCGGCGATGCGCGCGAGCAATTGCAACACGCCGGCCAACTCTTCAAACGTGGCGGGCGCATGCGCTTCAGCGTTCACCGGCGACGCCTCGATGACCGGTATCGCGGAGGCTGCGCCGGCCGGCGCCGGCGGCACGTGGTTGGGTAAGTCCGGCGCGAGCACGGCCGCGACCAGCGTGGTAAGCACCGTGTCTGCCTTGCGCTCTTCCACCGGCGCATTGATGCGCACGCCGTGCAGACGGTATTCGGCGGTGATCGACGGCCAGTCCGGTGCGTCATCCTGTCCGGGCTGGAGCGGCGAATTGCCGATGAGCTGCGCCAGCGTGCCGAGCTCGCCCAGATGGGCGTGCGGCAAGAAAACGAGGAGGGAGATGCCGCGCCGCAACACCGAGTCAGCGAGCTTCTTCAGGTCGTCACGCGGGTCGGGCAGCGGCTGGCCGCGGAAGAGCACGCGCGCCTTTTCGAAGCGCAATTCGAGTGGTGAGACGCGTTCGAAGGCGCCGCGCAATTCGCGCTCGGCGGCCTCCAGGCTCTCCATCACGTGCGGATGATTCTTCTGGTAAAGCTTGGCGGCGCGCAGCAACACTTGCAGCGCGCGGGCAAAGCGGCCGGCGGCAATCTGCGCCTTGTGCAATTCCTGCGTATCGCGCGGGCTGCGCACGCCCTGCGGCGCAACGGTACGTCCTTCGACGGTGGGCGTTCGACTCAACCGAATTCCTTCGCGGCCTGCCCTTAGCATTTCGTCATCCCGTGGGGTACAGCGCCGCTGGGTACTGCGCCGCTGGCATTCCGCGCCACACGGTTTCTTCCACGCCGCAGGTGCGCGCCTGGCCTTTGGTACAGTTCCGCACACTGCCCCGGAATGTAGGGAGCACGCCGGCTGCCGTCGAGCTTAGCCGCTAGAAGCGCGACTTTTCAAGCAATTAGCCGGTGCCACGCATCCAACCCGTCACCATCGCCGCGCCGCCGGTAACCTTTTCTCTCATCCGCGCCTTGCCCGTGGCTTCGGCCCATGACTAGGCTTTGCCGTCGTTTTCGTTTCTTCTCTTGACAACTACCGTCGCTGATATTACAAGGCTTCAGCATGGACCCTGTTGTACTTGGAGGTTACTCATGCCCCCGCGCCGTTTCTTGCAAATCCTTCTTCTCATGCTTTCCGCGCTCGTCCTCCCCATCACCACCTTTAGTCAATCTCCCGCGCCTCGCGACCTTCGCGCCATCGCCATCCTCCAGCAGTCCTTCGCCGCCATGGGCGGAGCTGTGCCAGTTGACTGCGTCGCGACCGGCTCGATCACCATCGACGCAGGCGGATCGAGCGAAACCGGGAACATTCGAATACTGGCGCGCGGCTTCAATCAGTCCGTTGAAGAGACACAAGTATCAGAAGGCACTTTCCGGCGCGTTTATTCGCGAGGGCGCGCTGTTGATAAGCGGGGGAAGAGGCTGTCAATGGAGGCCGCGCTGTCCAGCCAATCAACGGTTCTTCCCATTCAGCTAATCGCGCAAGCCCTTACCGATCCAGAGTCAGCGTTCGAGTATGTGGGTGTGGAAGATATGGATGGGAGCGCCGTCCATCACGTTCGCTTCTGGAAAACGTTTGCCCAGAACCAGAAATTGCATCCGCTCGCGCCGCTGTCAGCTGACCCCAACAAGTATTTTACGAACTGCAAGTAGGGGCATAAAGTGATATACAGATTTCGCTTAATCTTAAAGATGATACTCATTTTGGTCTCTTGTGGGGCGATTGTTTCTGTCATCGTGCTGCTGCTCGGTAGCCCAAAACCTACGCTATCCAGCAACCAAAGCAGCGAAGCCCCGCAGCGCAGAGAGAATCAGTCATCTCCAGATACTGAGTTGCTCCAGGTCGGCAACAGAATCGTTAGCATAATCAGAACTGGAGACGCCG
>JBOGNS010000545.1:0-11586 GCA_050747305.1 Candidatus Acidiferrales bacterium
GCGAACGCCCGCGCACTGTATGGCGCGGGAATTTCTGCCGCGCTGCTGCGCGACGTGGAGCGCGCCAAGACGCTATTCCAGCAGGTGATTGCCGGCGCGGGCGCCCAGCGCCGCGCGTCCGACGCGCGCTGGCTTGCCTGGTCGCACGTGTACCTCGGCCGGATTTATGATGTGGAAGGCAAGCGCGACCTCGCGCTCACCGAATTCCGCGCCGCGCTGGCGATTGAGAATGCGCCGGAAAACGTGCGCGCCGCCGCCCAGCGCGGCCTCGAGCGCGGCTATCGCGCCGGAGAAAAACAGAGCCCTGAGAACTTTGAAGATTGAATGAGTCGCTTGGTTAAGAGACTATTGGCAACGCCGAAAGGAACCAACGATGACCGTAATAAAGAGCCTGGGTAGGTTGGCGCTTGTTGCGACTATCTCTATGTCGATGAGCGCCGTAATCTCCGCCCAGGGCGCTAAACAGCTTACCCCTCAGCAAATCTTTACAGAATCGTCGCGATCTGTCGTCACGATTTTTGTTGTCGATTCAAGTGGAAGCAACGTTAGCCTCGGCAGTGGTTTCGTTGCTGCCCCCAACGGACTTGTCATAACGAATCAGCATGTCGTCCGTCCGGATCGACCCGGCGTAAGACTTGCGGTGAAGCTACCCAGCGGCGAGACATACGACGATGTGTCCGTCGTCTATGTGGACGATCGGCGAGATTTCGCTCTTTTGGCTATACGGGCCTCGGGGCTTGTCCCGCTAAGGATTGGGGATTCGGACTCGGTCCAAGTTGGCGACGATGTGGTGGCTGTGGGGAGCCCTATGGGCCTGGAGCTAACATTCACGAGGGGAACCGTCAGCAACATTCGACTGTCCCCCGACGGATATAAGTTCATTCAGCATCAGACGCCAATTTCCGGAGGTTCGAGCGGAAGCCCTCTCCTGAACATGAAGGGTGAGGTCGTTGGGATCAACACATTTATGATTGGAGAAAGTCAGAATCTCAACGGCGCAGTCCCCATCAACTACGCCAAGCCTTATTTCAACGATGCCCCGCAGATGACCTACCAAGCCTACGTTCAGAACATCGTGGGCACTGCAGCGACGGCCTCCGCGTCGACAAGCCCTTCAGATTCCGCACAGCCGGCAACCAAGGCCGAAGATGACGATTACAAAGAATTTTTCGATGCGCCGCGCGATACCCCGCAGAAGCAGATCGAATTGGGCGAAGCGTTCCTCGCCAAGTATCCCGACAGCCGCTATCGCGCCTCCGTTTATGCGCGCATGGTGAATGCCTACCTCGCGCTCGGCGACGTCGACAAGCTCTTCGTGGCCGGCGAAAAGGCTCTCGAACTGAATCCCGACAACGTGGACGTGCTCGCCGTGGTCGCCTATGCCGTGCCGCGCCGCATCAAGCCGGAAGATCTCGATGCCGCGCAAAAACTGCAAAAGGTCGAGCAATATTCCAAGCACGCTGTGGAAGTCCTCAACGGCCTGCCCAAGCCGGAAACGCTCACCGAAGAAGAGTTCACGCGCGCCAAGAACGAAAAGCTCTCCATGGCCCACAGCGGCTTGGCCATGGTGGCCTTTCACCGCAACAATTTCGCCGGCATGGCCTCCGAGCTCGAGCAGGCCACCACGCTGAGCGCGGCCCCGGACCCCAGCGACTTCTACCTTCTTGGCGTCGCCTACGACAGGGTGAAGCGTCACGGCGATGCAGCCACCGCCTTCGGCAAGTGCGCCGCCGTTGCTTGGGACTTCCAGGATCGTTGCAAGCAGAGCCAGGAGCAGTCGCTGAAGCAGGCCGGCGTGCAACCGAAGCCGTAGGACAGACCTCCTGGTCTGTCCGTTGCCGAGCCAGAGCCCAAGTGCGCGGGGGGCCAGTTGGAGTAAAGGGGCGGGGCGGCCTTCAGGTCGCCCGCTCGGAGCCAAACAAGAATCCGGCCGATGGCGACACCCACGTCACGCCCGCGAACATTCGCATGAGCCACGCCGAATTGCAGCCGTTGGAGTCGGTGTTAGGTCATCGCTTTCGCCATCGGCGGTGGCTCGAGCAAGCCGTCACCCACAGCACCCGCCGGATGGAAGCCGCGGAAGACCACGACAACGAGCGCCTCGAGTTCTTGGGTGATGCCGTTGTCGGCCTCGTCGTCAGTCAATACCTCGCCGAGGCCTTTCCGGATTGGGATTCCGGCCGGCTCTCGCAGGCCCGCGCGCGCCTGGTCAACGCCGAATCGCTTTCTGCCGCGGCGCGGCGCATCGAGCTCGGTGCGTACCTTCGCCTGGGCCGCGGCGAAGAAAAGACCGGCGGGCGCGAGAAGGCAAATCTGCTCGCCGATGCGTATGAGGCGCTGGTCGCTGCGCTCTTCTTCGATGGCGGCCTCGATCCGGCCCGTGAATTTATCGAACGCACCCTGATTGCCCAGGCGGTGAGCGAAGCGCCGCATACCCTCGGCCAGCCGGATCACAAGTCCGCGCTGCAGGAATTTCTCCAGGCACGCGGCCGCGCGCCCGCCGAATATCGCGTGGTCAGTGAAAGCGGGCCGGACCACCGCAAGCTGTTCCGCGTGGAAGTCGTGGTAGCCGGGCGCGCGCTGGCCGGCGCGGAAGGCGGCAGCAAAAAAAAAGCCGAGCAGCAGGCTGCCGAGCTCGCCCTGCAAGAGCTGCGCAACGCGGAGCCGGCGGAATGAATGTAGGGCCGGGCTTCCGCCCGGCATTCTGCGTAAGCTGCACAATCTGGAAATCGAATGAGCGAAGCGTACAAGCCTGTATCGCCCCTCCCGGCGGAGAATCCGCCACAGCCACAGCCGCAGGCGCCGGAGGCATCAGTCGTCGCGCCGTCCGCGCCCGTCGTCGCGCGGGGAAAAACCGCGCGCCGCCACGGCCGCCTGGCCGAGTATGCGGAATCGCTGCTGGTCACCATCCTGCTGGCGCTATTCGCCACCACGTTCGTGGTCCAAGCCTTCAAGATTCCCACGTCGTCCATGGAGCCCGTGCTGCTGGTGGGCGATCACCTTCTCGTAAACAAGTTCATCTTCGGCGGCAGCGGCGCCTGGTACGAACGCCTGCTGCCATACCGCCCCATTCGCCGCGGCGACATCATTGTCTTCAAGTTCCCTTACGACGATCACAGCCACTACGTGAAGCGCGTGATCGCCTTGCCCGGCGAGCGCCTGCGCATCGCCGACCAGCAGGTCTACATCAACGGACGCCCGCTCGGAGAGCCTTACAAAGTCCACAACGGTCTCTACGATTCCTACGGCGACAATTTCCCTCCCACCCATTCACACTTCCCGCGCCGCAATGTGCGCGACCAGTGGGCACGCCGGATCCTCCTCCACGTCGAGGATGGCGAACTCATCGTTCCCGCGGGCCGCTACTTCGTGCTTGGCGATAACCGCGACTCCAGTCTCGACAGCCGCTTCTGGGGCTTCGTGGATCGCGATAGCATCATGGGCCGCCCCCTGCTGATCTATTGGTCGGTGGAAGCCACCGCGGAGGACTACACCGACCGCACGCTGGCTGGCCGCCTCGCGGGCCTGGGCCGCGCCGTCGCCGGCTTGCCTTCGCGTACCCGCTGGGACCGCGTGATGGACCGCGTAGAATGACCCGCATCTCTCACCCGCTTACATGACCTGCGCGATTTCGCCGCAGTGTTATGCTCTGCAGAAGCCACGATGAGCGCGCCTGTAACCACCGCTGCCTCACGCAAGCCCTCGCGCCGGCGCGTGTTTCGCCGCCTGCTGTGGCTGCTGGTGTTGCTGGTGGCCGGTTTTGTCACCGTATCGCTCGCGCTTCGCAACCGGCGCATCGCATCTGCGCTCGAGCGCCGCTTGTCGGCCAGCGTTGGCCGCTCCGTGGATGTCGGCCATTTCGACGTGAGCCTGTGGGAAGGGTTGCAACTGCGGGCCAATTTCGTCAACGTGGAAGAAGACCCGCGCTTCGGCCATGAGTATTTTCTCCTTGCCGAGCGCGTCACCGCAGGCCTGCGCTGGACCGCCCTGTTTTCCGGCCGCATCGAGTTCGACTCCCTGGTGCTCACACGCCCCAGCCTGAATTTGGTGCGCAACGCCGATGGCCAATGGAATCTCGAAAACTGGCTCCCCTGGCCGGCGGACGCATCGCAGGCGGCCACACCGCCATCCGCCCCAGCCTCCGCGGTGCGCTTCCAGGACTTGCGCATTCGCAACGGCCGCATCAATTTCAAACGCGGACCGGACAAACACCCCTTCGCGGTGGTGGGCGTTGATGGTGCCGTCGAGCGCGCCGGCGAGGGACGCTGGGAGATCGACGTCACCGGCCACCCGATGCGCTCCGGCGTCATGGTGCAGCAGCCGGGCATGATCCACGTGCGCGGCAGGCTCGGCGGCACGTCGGCGCGCTTGCGCCCCGCGGATTTGGCGGTGCGCTGGCAGCAAGTCTCGCTCTCCGACGCCCTGCGCCTTCTGGCCGGCTTCGACTACGGCGTGCGCGGCCAACTCGATATCGAAGGCCGCATCGGCGCTCCCGCGCCGGCCGCCGACCAGCCGGCGGGCTCGCTGTGGCGCCTCGCTGGCGTGGCGCGGCTCACCGGCATGCACCGCTGGGACCTGCCGCCGCGCGACAGCGATCCCTCCGTCAATCTTGTTCTCGACGCGCAGTGGTGGCCCGCGCTGGCCCGTGCAGAAGTCACCCGCGCGGCCATCGAAGCCCCCGGCTCCCTCGTGCGCGGCTTCGGGTTCGCGCAATGGGGCCGCCCGCCCGCTCACACCGCTGTCGCCGATCCGCCCCTTTCTCCCGGCCCGGACTCGCAATTTCATTTTGTCTCCTCGGGAATCAGCCTGAACGATCTGTTTCGCTGGTACCCCGCATTTCGCCCCGGCGTTCCTCCCGAGATTCTGGTCGAAGGCCATACCGGCATGGACCTCTTGATCGAAGGCTGGCCTCCGCGCATCGAGCGGTTGGTAATGGCCACCGGCGGCGCGCGAATGCGCGTTCCGGGCGTCACCGAAGCGCTGGCCATGACGGGCACCGTGTTGCGCTACGGACGTACTCGGGGGCGGGTTGACATCGGCCCTGCCATGCTCCGGCTTGGCGCACCCGGAGCCGCTGCGACTTCCCTGCGCCTGGAAGCCTCGGCCGCACCCGGCGCCCCGTGGAAGTTTCGCTCCAGCGTTTCAGGACAGGTTGGCGACACACAAGCCCTGCTGCACGCCGCCTCTGCCCTCGGCTTTTCTGCGCCGCGCCGGTGGGCCGCCGCGGGTTGGCAGGCACAAGGCTCCGCCGACGTGCGCCTCGCGTGGCAGGGCACGCTGTTTCCCTTCGCCGCCGCGCCGCAAGGCGATATTCGCCTGCGCCGGGCGCGGCTCAGCACCCCAGCGCTTTCCGATGCGATTGCCATCGGCTCTGCCAGCATCGAACTGTACGAGGCCGGTAATCGCATTGACCTCCAGAATGTGCGCGCGCTCGGCGCCACCTGGAACGGCTCGCTGCGCTCCCGCGGCAGCGAACCCTGGGATTTCTCGCTGGACGCAGACGCGCTCGATCTCTCCGTTGCGCATCGCTGGCTCGTTCCCGGCGGCCAACCATCCCTGCTGCAGCGATTGGCCGTTGGCAAGGGTCCCCGCGCGTCGCTGCCGGATGCTTTGGGCGGCCTGCGCGCGCGCGGGCGCATTCAAGTGCAGCAATTGCGAATCGCGCCCTTCGCCCTTGGCGCGCTGCGCGGCAGGGTCACGCTTGATGCTTCCACACCCTGGCGCCTGGAACTCGACGAGGCGCAAGCCGCTTTCTTCGGCGGCTCGGTAGCCGGCGTTTTCGCCGCGCGGGGCAGTGCAAGTGAACTCGCGCGCCAGGATTCGGAGTCCTCCGGAGCGCGCGCGCCGCACTTTCAAGCTGACTTGCGCCTGCGTGGCGTTAACCTCGCTGCCCTTGCCGCCACTATGCCGCGGCTGCGCGGCCTTTTCAGCGGCGTCGCAAGCGGAAGCGTGGCGGTGGCGGCTCGCGGCTTCAATCGCGAAGCGCTGCTGGCGTCGCTCACGGCCAACGGCAGCCTGCAATTGACTGCCGCTCACACCACCCTGCTGGACCTGCCCGCATCGTTGCGCGCGGGCCGCGCCATGCCCGGCGCCACATCGTTTCCGTTTGCCGGCGGACGTTTCCTGCTGGCGCGCGGCCGGATCGCTCTGGAAGAGGTGCAACTGTTTGTCCCCCGCTCACGCCCTTCCTTTCCGGATTGGCTGATGAGCGGCGAGGTCGACCCGCGCGGCAGGGAAATCACGCTCGACCTTCGGCTGGCGGCGCCGGCTGTCGCGCAGCCCGCGATCCTGGCGAGTGACCTCACGCGTCCCAATGTGCTCGCCGCATCTCCCGCGCAGGCCCTGGGTTCGCGTGAGACCCCACGGCGCCAGTTCCGGCTGCGCGGGCCGTTGCGGTCCATCGAGCTCACCGCCCAGCCCGCCGCCACGCAGCCTTAACCTTCAATTGGGGTTGCGCTGCGCCGCGTACCAGCCTAATATCCGCACAAATTGCTCCGTCCAACTCGAGGAGGACGATCATGAATGGCCGGTCGCGAAGTCCCTGGCTTGTTGCGCTGTTAGTCTCTGGCGCAGTTGCGTGCTTGGCTGGCGCAGCCGGCGCGCAGGTTGCCCAAAGCGCGGAAAGTGCGCAAACCGCGGACACCGCGCAGCGTGCGCAGCCCTTCACCCTCGAGCAGATCCTCGCGTATTCCTTTCCCACCGAGATGACCGCTGCGCCGCTTGGCTCGCGCATCGCCTGGGTCTTCAACGAAAAAGGCGTGCGCAACATTTGGATCGCAGAAGGCCCGCGCTTCCCGGCCCGCCAGCTAACTCGCTATACGGTGGACGATGGCCAGGACATCAGCGAACTCGAGTTCTCCGCCGACGGCGGCATGATTGTCTTCACGCGCGGTGGAAACAAGAATGACGATGGCGAAGTGCCAAATCCCACCAGCGACCCGGCCGGCGCTGAGCAATCCGTGTGGGCGGTCTCTTGGGCCGGCGGCCCCCCGCGCAAAATTGACCTCGGTCGCAATCCCACCGTCGCGCCATCGCGCGGCGGGCAGATCCCTCGCGTCGCGTACGTGAACGAAAATCAAATCTGGCTCGCGCCCGTTGCCGGCCCCGGCAAGCCGCTACAAATCATCGCGCGCGGGCGCAACGGCTCGCCAAGGTGGTCGCCCGATGGCGACAAGCTGGCCTTCGTCTCCAACCGCGGTTCGCACAGCTTCATCGCCGTGTACCACGTGACAGCGAAATCCGTGAGCTTTGTCGGCGCGTCGGTTGACCGCGACACCGCGCCGCGCTGGTCGCCCGATGGCAAGTCCATCGCCTTTGTGCGCGCCCCGGCGCGTTCCACGGACGCAGGCGCGCAAGTCAGCTCGCTCACCGCGCCCGATCAGCCGCGCCCGTGGTCCATTTGGATTGGCGATGTGGCCTCCGGCAACGCGCGCGAAGTCTGGCGCAGCGCAAACACCCTCGAGGGCTCGCTGCCCAACATGGCCGGCGACGCGCTGCTCAATTGGGCCGGCAACGACCGCATCATCTTCGCCTCCGAACATACCGGCTGGATGCAGCTTTACTCGCTGCCCATCGCAGATGGCGCCCCTGTGGCCCTCATGCGTGGCGAATGCGAATTCGAGCACATGACCTTCACGCCCGATCGCGACGCCATCATTTTCACTTCGAATTGCGCTGGCGCCGCTGCCTCCACGCCGGAAGATATTGACCGGCGCCACCTCTGGCGTGCTGCCGTGGATGGCTCGAGCCTCCAGCCACTCACGCCCGGCGTCGGCATCGAGTGGAGCCCGGTCGTCACCGGCGACGCCAAGTCCATCGCTTACGTGGCCTCGGATGCTCGCCAGGCCGCCATGCCGTACGTTCGCCCGATCGCCGCCGTTGGTGCAGGTACGATGCTCGCCGCAAGCGCTTTGCCCAAAGATTTTCCCGCCGACAAGCTGGTTGCACCGCAGCAAGCTGTCGTCACCTCCGAGGACGGTCTTAGGTGCAACAACCAGCTTTTTGTCCCCGCGTCCTGCACCCCTTCGTCGAAGTGTCCGGCGGTGATCTTCATGCACGGCGGACCCGTACGCCAGATGCTGCTCGGCTGGCATAATCGCGGCTACTACCATCGCGCCTACGCCTTCAACCAGTACCTCGCCAGCCGTGGCTACGTGGTGCTCTCGGTGAACTACCGCAGCGGCATCGGCTATGGTCGCGCATTTCGCATGGCCGAGGGCCGCGGCGCCCGCGGCGCTACTGAGTATCAGGACATCGTCGCCGCCGGCAGATACCTCCAGACCCGCGAAGAAGTGCAGGCCGACCGCATCGGCCTGTGGGGCGGCAGCTATGGCGGCTATCTCACCGCTATGGGTCTGGCGCGCGACTCCGCACTTTTCGCCGCCGGCGTGGACTTGCACGGCGTGCATGATTGGTCGCAGCGGCAATTCGGCGGCGCGCTGGCCCGCGAACGCGCAGAATTGGCGCGCGCATCTTCACCGGTCGCCTCGGTCGATCTCTGGAAGTCGCCCGTGCTGCTGGTTCACGGCGACGACGACCGCAACGTGGACTTCGCGCAAACCGTTGACCTCGCCGCCCGCCTGCGCAAGCAGGGCGTACACTTCGAGCAGCTCGTCTTCCCCGACGAAGTGCACGACTTCCTGCTCTTCCGCAGTTGGCTGCGCATCTTCGAAGACGCCGCCGCCTTCCTCGACAAGCATTTGAAGACGGGTGCCCCACCCTTCGCTTTTTGAAGGGTGGGCTACTCGCGGCGCTGACCTGTGGCCCAGATTCGCATTAATATCATCGAGTGACTCGCCGCGCCGCCATCGCGCTCTTCCTCGCCGCCGTTCTGTCGCTCTTGTCTGCGTTTTTCGGGCGCGCGCAATCCACCGTCGCTGTAGGAGCGGCGTCGGCTAAATCCGCACAAACGCACGGAATCGCCGGCCGGCCGCAATTGGCTCCCGGCATCGTGTTGCGCTATCAGTTCGAAGTGCGCTCGATACACGAAGGCAACGTCAGCGGCGCGATTGAAGACCCGCAAGGCGGCGACCGTCTCAGCGTGCGCTTCGCGGCCGTCTTTAAGTTGGAGGCGCTGGATGCAGCGGCGAGCTTCAACTCGCCACCTTCGTCACTGCGTGGTCGCTCGGCCGCGCCGTCGCAATCGGTTGCCGTCGTCCGCGCCACCATCGAGCAAGTCGTTGTGCTCATCGGTGGCGACACCTTCGACCCTGCGATCGCTTCGCTGCAAGAGCGCTACCAGCAACTCGAAGGCTTCTCCGCCGTTTTCTCGACCGCTGAGGCCTCGCCGCCGGCCCAGCAGGAGCGCCGCGACGCCACGCTCGGCGATCCGCAGATCGGGGCCGTAGCGAAGTCATGGCTGCGCACGCTGGTGTTTGGCATTTCCGCGCCGCCCGGCGCAACCTCCGGCAAGTCGTGGAGCAACCAGCAGCCGATCCCGGCCGCCCCCCTCGACAACACAATCCTTCGCACCAAATCCACTTATCTGCGCGATGAGCCCTGCGGCGGAAAGGGACAGCGCGCCGCCGTCAAGGCTCCTTCGCTCGCACAACAACCGTGCGCCGTCATTCTCGCCTCCACCACCATCTCCCAATCCGGTTCTCCCGCCGACCGCACTCCTGACCACTACCGCGCGCGCGACCTCCGCACCGCAGGCCGCTGGGAAGGCGCCATCGAGAGCCTCGCCTACATTTCGAGGCGTACCGGCTGGATCGTCAGCGTCACCGAAACCCAATCCGAGCAAATGGACTTCACCGTGTCGCGCGCTACCGACAACGAACCGGTGCTCCGCCACCGCGGCCGTATCGAAACCCAAACCAATCTTCTGCTCCAATCCGTCGAGGCAAGGAACTGAAACTCAGAACTAGCTTACAGTCGACAGTTCACAGCCGAGAGCGAAACAGAATAGTTTATTTTGTTCGGGTGGCGCGCGAGTGTGTCGTCCCGAGTTCGTCGAAGGCGAACGAATGAACCGCTTTGCGGTTTTCCCCCGCTGTAAGCTGTCGACTGTAAGCTGTGAGCTTGTTCTGAGTTCTGAGTTTCCCATCTGCGCTATAATCGAATGTTTTCTTCGCATCACTGAACCGCGCCATGGCCACGCAATTCAAACTCGTTAGCGACTACGCGCCCCGCGGCGACCAGCCCGAAGCCATTGCCGCGCTGCTGCGCGGCGTCGAACAGGGCGAAAAGCATCAGGTGCTGCTCGGCGTCACCGGCTCCGGCAAGACGTTCACCATGGCCAAGGTCATTGAGCAGGTGAACCGCCCCGCCCTGGTCCTCGCGCACAATAAAACCCTCGCCGCGCAGCTCTATCACGAGTTCCGTGGCTTCTTCCCGCACAACGCCGTCGAATATTTCGTCAGCTACTACGACTACTACCAGCCGGAAGCCTATCTGCCCTCCAGCGACACCTACATCGAAAAAGAATCCACCATCAACGACGAGCTGGATAAGCTCCGCATGTCCGCCACACGCGCGCTGTTCGAGCGCCGCGACGTCATCATCGTCGCCTCGGTCTCTTGCATCTACGGCCTCGGCTCGCCGGAAGCCTACTACGGCATGTTGCTCATGCTGGAAAAAGGCCAGACCACGCCGCGCGAGCAGATGCTGCGCAAGCTCGTCGAAATCCAATTCGAGCGCAGCGAAGACCTGCGCCGCGGCACGTTCCGCGTGCGCGGCGACACCGTCGAGGTCTACCCCACCTATGAAGACAACGCCTACCGCGTCGAGCTATGGGGCGATCAGATCGAAATCATCCACCAGATTGATCCGCTCACCGGCGAAATCCGCTCCGGTCGCGACGGCCTCCCGCGCGTGCCCATCTATCCCAAAACGCATTACGTCATGCCCGCCGAACAGAAAGAGCGCGCCATCGGCACCATCTTCGAAGAGCTCGACTGGTGGTGCGGCGAGCTCAACCGCCAGGGCAAACTCGTCGAAGCGCAGCGCGTCAGCCAGCGCACGCAGTTCGACATCGAAATGATTCGCACCATCGGCTACTGTCACGGCATCGAAAATTATTCGCGCCATCTCAGCGGACGTCTCCCCGGCGAAGCGCCGCCCACCCTGCTCGACTACGTGCCCGACGATTATTTGCTTTTCGTAGACGAGTCCCACCAGACCATCCCGCAAATCCGCGGCATGTATCACGGTGACCGCTCGCGCAAGCAGAATCTGGTGGACTTCGGCTTCCGCTTGCCCTCCGCGCTCGATAATCGCCCGCTCACCTTCGAAGAGTTCGAGCACCGCACCAATCAAGTGCTTTACGTCTCCGCTACGCCTGGGCCGTACGAACTCACCAAAGCCGGCGGCACCTTCGCCGAACAGGTGATTCGCCCCACCGGCCTCATCGATCCGGAAGTGGAAGTGCGCCCGGTGAAGGGCCAGGTGGACGACCTGTTGGAACAAATTCGCAAGCGCGCCGCGGCTGCCGAGCGTGTGCTCGTCACCACGCTCACCACGCGCATGGCCGAAGACCTCGCCGAATATTTCACCGAGATTGGTGTGCGCTGCCGTTACCTGCACGCGGAAGTGGAAACGCTCGAGCGCGTGCGCATCCTGCGCGACCTGCGCCGCGGTGAATTCGAC
>JBOGNS010000546.1:0-2789 GCA_050747305.1 Candidatus Acidiferrales bacterium
GCCGACCAGCAGGGCTTGAAGTGTTCCACTTGCCGGCGCGTGTATCCTATCCGCGACGACATTCCCGTGATGCTCGTGGACGAAGCCCGCATTGAAGCTCAGTAATCCCGCCGACATTCTTCCCGGCCTGCCGCGGGGCGCGCGCGCGGCCATCCTGCGTCTCCGTTCGCTCGGCGATATGGTGATGCTCACGCCCGCGCTGGCGGCGCTGCACTCGTGGCGGCCGGACTTGCGCCTCACTGTGGTCGCGGAGCCGGCGTTCGCGCCGGTGCTCGAGGGCAATCCGGCAGTGGCCGACGTGCTCCTCCACCGCAGCTTCTTTGAAACTGCGCGTGCGTTGCGTAGGCAGCAGTTTGCGGTACTGTTCAACCAGCATGCCGGCCCAACGTCGGCGCTGCTGACCGCTGCCACCAGCGTTCCGCTGCGCGTGTGCTGGAGCGGGCGCCAGTTTTCGTTTCTCTACAACGTGCTGGCCCCGGAGCCGTCGGTATTTTTCGGTGAGCGGCCGGTGCATACGGTCGAGCACCGCATCACACAGTTTTACGCCGCGGGCCTGCCGCAAGGCGAGATTCCGTGCGCGCGCGTGTATCCGCAGTCCGATGCGACGCTTTCCGTTGCAGCGAAACTCGCGGCGCGCGGCATCCCGCAAGGGCAAAGCTACGCCGTGATCCACCCGGGCGCATCTGACCCGCGCAAGCGCTGGAGCACGGAATCTTTCGGCGCTGTGGCGCAGTGGCTCGCACGCGAGCACAATCTGCGGCCGATTGTGCGCCTCGGTCCAAGCGACACCGCGATAGCCAGCAGTGTCCGTCAATCATTCGGCAGCGATGCGGTGGTCTTCGATGCATCAGCAATGGACCTGCGCGAGACCATCGCGCTCATCGGCGGCGCGCAACTCTTCCTCGGCAACGACAGCGGGCCTGCGCACATCGCCACCGGCGCCGGCCGGCGTGTGGTGGTGATCTTCGGGGCCACCGATGCGCACACTTGGCGCCCGTGGCAAGTGGAGCACCGCGTCGTGGAAGCCACAGGCCCGTGCCCGCGCTGCGCCGCCGGCCGTTGCTATGCTTCCGCCGGCACGCGGTGTATCCTCTCGGTTTCTATCGAGCAAGTGCAGCAGGCCTGTCATGATTTGCTCGTGCAGAACCATGCGCGTAGAAAATAGAAAAGAGAAAAGAGAAATCGCACCGTTCGCATGGCGCCGGCCACCCACGCAAGGCTCTTTTCTATTTTCTATTTTCTCTTTTCTCTTTTCTTCTTCATTCATGCGATGAGCGCATTTAAAGCAAAGCTGGCGCGAATTGTGCGCGCAATGAGGGGCCGCCGCATCGGCGTGGTTGGCGATCTGATGCTCGACCGCTACGTGTGGGGAACGGCAACGCGGCTTTCCCCGGAAGCGGCGGTGCCGGTGGTGGATTTCGTGGAGGAAAGCGCGGTGCTCGGCGGCGCCGGCAACGTAGCGGCCAATCTCGTGGCGCTCGGGGCCCGCGTGCGCGTGTTCGGCGTAGTCGGCGATGACGACCCTGGCAAAGCGCTGCTCGCTGCCCTTCGCGTGCAGCGCATCAAGCCCGCCGACACCGTAGTCGCTCCATCGCGCAAAACCACGCTGAAGACGCGCGTCATCGCCCGCCACCAGCAAGTGGTGCGCGTGGACCGTGAAACGCGCCAGCCCATCACCGGCGCGCTGGAGGAGAAGCTCATCGGCCGCGTGATGGGCGCGCTGAAGCAGCTCGATGCGCTGGTCATCTCCGACTACGAAAAAGGCGCCGTCACCGAAGAGCTGGCCAACCGTGCGCTCGCGGCGTGCCGCAAGCTCGGCGTGCCGGCGTTCGTCAAGCCCAAATGGTCGCGCCTGCCCACCTACCCAGGCGCGACAGCCATTGTGTTGAACCGGGGCGAAGCCAGCTTCCTCACCACGCGGCCGCTCGATGACGACGGCTCAGTGGACGAAGCAGGCCGCGCGCTGCTGGCGCATTTTGCCAGCCCTGCGGTAGTGATCACGCGCGGTGAGCGTGGGATGAGCGTGTTCGAACAAGGCGCGCCGCGCGGCTTTCACATCGCTGCCACCAGCCATGATATGCGCTATGTGGCGGGCGCGAACCGCCGCGCTACGGGGCGCGAAGTATTCGATGTCACCGGCGCGGGCGACACCGTGCTGGCCACGCTCGCCCTGGCCTCCGCCGCCGGCGCCAACTTCCGCGATGCCGCGCTGCTCGGCAATGCCGCCGCCGGCGTGGTCGTCGGCAAGCTTGGTACAGCTACGGTAACGCCGCGGGAATTGCTGGCCGCCCTTCGCGAGGGAAACGTTAAAGGGTGAAAGGGTGAAAACGTGAAAGAGTTAAAGAATGACAGAATTCGCCCGCACGTATTATCCGCTCTTTGACTCTTTAACTTTTTCTCTTTTTTCACTTTTCTTTTTTTACGGCGCGAAGCTTAGCGATTGATCCTTCCGTTCCACCCACAGCTTCACTTCTTTCACTCCGGCCGTGCTGCCTTCGAATGGCGCCGTGGGGCTGACGTCAACCACCACCACCACACCTGACGCCACCGTGCCGGAAGGGCCATCGGGAAGTTCGGCGGCAACAATGCGGAAGCTGCGCACCGGGCCAAATTCGCCTTGCGGCCCCCAATCCTCGAGGAAGCGCTCGTATGGGTATCCGTCGCCCGGCTGCCAGAGTTGATGCGCGCGGCGCGTATCGCCCGCGGCCAGCGCTTCCAGGAAGCGGCGCGCCGTATTCTTTTCTGTTTGATAGCGCAGGAAATACCACACCGCCAGCCCGCTAAGGATC
>JBOGNS010000547.1:0-6617 GCA_050747305.1 Candidatus Acidiferrales bacterium
GGAGACGATGTCCGCGCTCGCCCCGCCGAAATGTTTCTCCCGGATGGCCAGCGCCTGCCGCAACGATTCTTCCGCCTTCTGCGCGTACACCACCTGTGGATCTTCCTTGGCGGCCTTCTGATGCGCGCGCGCCAGCGCATCGGCAGCCTGCGCACCGGCGCCCCCGCCGCCGGAAAGTGCCGAGGAGCCGCCGGAGTAGCCTCGCAGCACGCGGAAAGCGGGATAGGCCCCGCGGATGTCGTTACGCGTCTTGCCGGCATTGGCGAGAAGCTGGTCGTAGTAAAACATGCCCAGGTTTTCGTGGGTGGTGGCGAGATCGGGATGGTGCGGGCCGAGGGCGACGGTGAGCACCGTGATGGCGCGCTTCAGCAAGGGCTCCACCTCTTTGTCTTGTCCTTGCGCTTTCTTTACCGTCGCAAGATTCACCAGCACCACTCCGACCCGGGCGTCGGAGGGGCTCACCGCCTCCAAATCCTTTAGCGCCTTCTTGAATTGCTTCTCCGCTTCGCCGAAGTTGCCTTCGCGGTAGGCCTGCATCGCCGCAGCCGTCGCGGAGTCGTAAACCGACTGGGCCTGGGCAATCGTTAACGCAGAAACCAGCAGAACGAACACTGACAGGCGCTTTCTGTGGGACATCACAACCTCCGGCAGTCCGGGCCGTTCTGCGAACGGTAACACAAGGATGAGAGCCATGCGCAAGTTTTGGATTTTTGCCACGCTCCGGTAAGCTGACGGGTTCACCGCCGTCCGTTGTGGGCGACGGCGAGTGCCGATGCCCGGTGCCGCCACCATAGAAACGCCGATCTCGGGGCACGACAGAGGTGGATGAGGCGTTGAAAAAGGTCGTCATACGCGAGCGAAACAAGACTTACTACCGTCTTCTACACTGGCCCATCTGGCTGTGGGTGTTTTTCATTCTTCCGGGCCACCTTACGCACGAGCTGTTTCTGCACGGGCCAAACCGGCAGCACGGCGTATGGCTGGCGGTGGTGGCTGGGTTGACGGCATGGCGGGCTTGGCTGGGCCGCTTGCCGGGATGCGAGTTCAAGCCGTACATCACGCACTACGGGGTACATCAGCCAAATCTGTGGTATCGCGTAGTGTGCTATACGGCGGCATGGATTGCCCTGCTCGCGCCTTTCGCGCTCAACGCCATAGGGCTGATCATCGCCTCGTTCACCGGCGACTGGATCCTGGACCGCCTGTACGGCTGGCTCTACTATCCGATCGCGCTGGCGGTGGCAACAGCAACGGCGCTCGACTTCACGCCGCGGGCTAAGCATTCCACGCGCTATGAGGGCGCGGAGCGAGCATGGTTCTACGTGGCGATCTGGACGGTGGTGCCGACGCAGCTCGCTGCATGGGCCGCATGGCGGTTAGCGGGCGCGCTCGGCTTCGCGGGCATCGGGCTCGCGCAGGCAAGGTTCAGTGTGTTCCTCGCGTGTGCCGCTCTATTCTTTGTTCTGGGTCTGCGGGGAATTCTGCCGCGCACGGCCCGCTATCATGCGGTGGAAGGCGCCGAGCCTGTGCCCGCACCTGCCGAATAGATATCCCTGGGGCTTCTGCAGAATTAGCGTTCGCAATGAGGAGCTGGGAAGGCGCAGTTAGTCGCGCACATAGAAACTGCCGTTCCCGTTGGTGCTGGTTTTCGGCGCCGCCGGCGGGAAATAGATGTGCCAGAAGTCCGGCTCCGGGGAGGTGAACTCAAAGCCCACCAGGTTCTTTCCGGTGTGATTATCTGAGCCGAGGAAGACCACTTTGCAGGTGTGCTCCTCGGGGCGCGACCGGTGCTTCAGTATGAACGTTTCGCCGAAGCGAAGCGCTGCATCCAGCGGAATCAGGCCGCCGTGCGCGGAGACTTTGACGGTCTGCGTGGTTTCACGAAAGCGCATCTTGCCGGTGCTTTCCGAGTAAGAGTAGGCGATCAGCGGATACCGCAGCGTGAGCCGCTGACTGCGCCGCCGCATCCTCACCGATGACGTGCGGTACGAGCCCTTCACGTTGCTCTTCATTCCGACCCCCGGGAAGCGTGGCGCGATGCGACGGGGCGCTCGCCGCGCCGAGTGAACATCTCAGGCGGGGTCAGACTATTCCCGGCGGCGCTAAAGCGACAATAGTACGAAGGTACGGTCGCGCGGACAGGGAGTTTCGGTGCAGGCTGATTCGTTGGGCGTCATGCGCGGCGGCTTACTTCGGCCGCTGTGCGCCTTCGAGACAGGCCGCCAATTCCGACGCTTCCCAGAAATCAGCGTGAGAATCGGAAAACGCGAGGACGATCAGAGATTTGGCGCCAGCCGATGCGTCGATGCGCACCACGCGGCAGGCGCGCTCTGCTTGCGTGCCAAGATTGACCAGCAATAATTCCTGGCCGAGTGTTACGGTCGCGGCCAGCGACGTCAGCCCGCCTTCGGCGCTCACGTTGGTCATTTGCGTTTCTTCGAAAAAGGGGACTCCGTGCGCGGAATGACCATAAACAAATACCGGCACGCGGGCCGGGCGCCGGCTGCTGCGACGGCGCTCAGTGAGCGCTCCGGGCGCTGCCGGGCGGCGCGAGGAAGCGCTGTGGTCACGGTGCAACTGTTTTAGGGCGTCGTAGATGCGACTCATAGCCAGCCTGGCGCGCCCGCAAAGTGCTTGGCGGCGCGTGAGGAAGGGTTCCCTCAGGCTAGCTCGGCCCGTCCGTCGGTTCAACGAATATACACGAACGTGTGCTCGATTCTCTACTGTAGGACAGGCACTCTTGCCTGTCCGTGCGATTTCAAAGGTTTACAGAATACGGTTGCTAACTGACGCGGTTCAGTTTTCCGGCAAATGCTTTAGGCAAAAAAGGCGGACAGGCAAGAGTGCCTGTCCTACTCGTCGCGACGGCCACGCTGCGGCGGCGGATCGGGCATGGACTTGCGCGGCAGCAATTGCTCGCGGTTTGCCGCGTGGTAAACGAAGCTGGCCACAATCACCGCCATCTGTTTCATGTCGGCTTCCTGGATGCGCTCGTAGGTGTCCATGTTGGAGTGGTGGGACTTGGTGCCGTACTCCATCGGATCCTGGATGAATTGGAAGCCCGGCAGGCCGACCTCGTTGAAAGCGAGGTGATCGGTGCCGCCGGTGTTGCGCAGGGAAAGGGTGGTCATGCCCACGTTCCGGAAGGGCTCCATCCACGCTTCGAATACCGGCCGGATGGCCTCGTTGCCCTGCAAGTAGACGCCGCGAATTTTGCCGGTGCCGTTGTCGATGTTGAAATAGCCGGAAAGCTTGGCGTGGCCCGGCTTCATCACCCACTTCGGCGCGTCTCGGTTGGTGCGATCCACGCTGGCGAGATTCTGCTCGGCGTAGGCGCGCGAGCCGAGCAATCCCTGCTCTTCGCCGGTCCACAGCGCCAGGCGCACCGTGCGGCGCAATTTTACGCCGCTGGCCTTGAGAATGCGCACCGCTTCGAGCATCACGGAAGAGCCGGCGGCGTTGTCCGTGGCGCCCGTTCCGGAGTGCCAGGAATCGAAGTGCGCGCCCAGCATCACCACTTCGTCGGCCTGGTCGTTGCCGGGGATGTCGGCCACGATGTTATAGGAGTTCAAATCCTGCTCGTAAAACTGGTTTTGCACGTCGAGCTCGATGGTCACAGGCATTTTCTTTTCCAGCGTGCGAATAATGCGACCGTAGTGCTCGATGGCCACCATCACGCGTACCGGGCTGGGAGCCTTCTCGTCGCGATCCACGCCGCCTACCCGCACCAGGCCCGAGTTCCACGAACTGGGGTCAATCACGCCGGCTACGCCCTCTTTCACCAGAAACTCGCTCAACTGCCGCTGGAATTGCCGCCGGCGGCCGAAGCGCGCGGGGTCTCCCGGCCCGTCGTCAGTGGGGATGGGGAACTCGGCGCGCTCGTCGAGATCTTCTGCGGTGTAGCGGCGGCCGGGGGCTTCCATCTGCGGCGGGACTTCGCGCATGGCTCGCAGCAGAACAAACTTGCCCTTGAGTTTGCCGCGCCACTTTTCGAAATCGGCCTCCGCATCCATTTCCGCGATGACTGCTTCGCCGGTCACGGGACCTTTGGTTCCGGGCGACCACGCGAGGGGATAAGAAATCACCGGCCAGCGCTGCGGCGACGTGACATGCATCGTGATACGGTGGTTGGCCCAGCCGCGGCCAAACGGGCCCCAAGCTTCTTTCTTTACGTTGGTAAGGCCCCACGCGGTGAGCGATTTCATCGTCCAATCGGCCGCCGCGTGCATGTTGGGTGAATTCGTGAGTCGCGGGCCGTAGATGTCGGTGAGATAGCTCATGGTCTCCATGACCTTGGAGCGGTTGAAGCCCTCGTCCTTGATTTTGTAGATGGCATCCAGGTCCACGCGCTCCTGGGAGACCGCAGCCTGCTGCGCGGCCACCGGATGCAGCAGCGCGGGCGGAATGAGAGCCATCACAAGCAAAGTCACAGCAGCGGTAAGCGCGGATTTGCGCACAGGTTCCTCCGGCGTTTCTTTTGAATCTAGGCCCCCCACCACAGGCGTCGGCGCGGCTACGGTATGGAAAGCCGCATAACTTGTCAAACGTAAAGCGCGAGTTCACTCGCCACAGTTACAGCGAATTGGACGCGGGTCAGCGCGGCAAGGTTACGGCGAGCGTGGAGCGTGAGTGCTTGGGGTTTCTGCGGCAGTGAGACTACAATGCGCTAGAGCTTTGCGGAGGTGCGCGGATGCGCAAATGGATGGCGGTGATTGCCCTGGCGGCGCTTTGCGCCTCCGTGGCGCATGCGCAAGGCGAGGACGCCGCGTTGCGCAAGAAAGTGGACGCGGTATTTGCCGCCTACGACAAACCGGACTCCCCCGGCTGCGCGCTGGGAGTGATTCAGGAGGGCGCGCTGACCTACATCCGCGGCTACGGACGCGCGAACCTCGAGCACAGCTTGCCGATTACATCGAAAACCGTATTCGATATCGGCTCCACGTCAAAGCAATTCACCGCAGCGAGCATTCTGCTGCTCGAGCAGCAGGGCAAGCTATCGCTGGATGACGACATCCGCAAATTCGTCCCGGAGCTTCCCGACTACGGCACGAAGATCACCATTCGGTATCTGGTGCATCACACCAGCGGGCTGCGCGACTACCTGACGCTGATGTCGCTGGCCGGTGTGGACTTCCACGGCGTGACCACCGACGCCGATGCGCTGGCGATCATCGCGCGGCAGAAGGCGCTGAACTTCGCGCCCGGCGATGAATATCTATACAGCAATAGCGGGTACTTCTTGATGGCCGTGATTGTGCAGAGGGCCAGCGGCAAGTCGTTGCGTGAGTTTGCTCAGGAACACATCTTCGGCCCGCTGCGCATGACCAGCACGCATTACCACAACGACCACGCGGAGGTGACCCCCAATCGCGCCTCGGCTTACGAGCCGAAAGACGGCGGCGGCTACCGCATTGATATGTCGAACTTCGAGCAGACCGGCGACGGCGCGGTGTTCACCACCGTGGAAGACTTATTGAAGTGGGATCAGAATTTTTACGAGCCGAAGGTAGGCGGCGCGGCGCTGGTGCAAGCCCTGCTGACGCGCGGGCGGCTGAATAGCGGCAAGGAACTGGATTACGCCACGGGGTTGATGGTGCGCAAGCATCGCGGGTTGACGTCAGTAAGCCACGGCGGGTCGTGGGGCGGCTACCGCGCGGAACTGCTGCGCTTCCCCGAGCAGCGATTCTCCGTGGCGACGCTGTGTAACGTCGGAAGCAGCGACCCTTCCCGGCTGGCGCGACAGGTGGCGGAGTTGTACCTGAGCAGCGCGATGACGCCAGTGGCTCGCCGCGCGACATCGGCAGCCGGCGCAGGCAGCGAGACGGCGCAGGGTGGCGCGGAGACGACGACCGCAGCACAACTGGAAAAGTACGCCGGAGTATTTCGCAATGCCGAGAACGGCGGGCTGCGGCGGGTCAGCGTGCGCGATGGCAAGCTGCGCATCGATTCCTTCGGCGCCGCCTCGATGGAACTGCGGGCGATGGGCGGCGATCGGTTCTCCGTAGCAGACCCTCCGTCGGCCACAGAGATTGCTTTCGACCCGTCGCGAAATGCCTTGGTGGTGAGCCGCGCGGGAGAGCCACCGGAGGCCGAACGCTTCGAGCGCGCCGAAGCCTTTGCGCCGTCGCTGGCGGAATTGTCACGGTATGCCGGAATGTACTACAGCGAAGAGCTCGATGTGAGCTACCGGCTGGAAATGAAGGATGGCAAGTTGTGGATGCGCGTGCTGCATGATCCGGCTCGCGAACTGAAGCCGGCCGTGCGCGATTTGTTCGTCGGCCCGTTCGGAGTGCGGCTGGAGTTTGCTCGCAGCAATGATGCAGCGTTGCAACCGCGCGCTGGTAGTTTCACGGTGCAAGCCGGGCGTGTGCGCAATATTCGCTTCGTCCGCAGGTAGCGCCGGCTTTTACGCCGGCAGCTTGTGCCACAACTCCCGAGGGAAACCCCGCTACTCCTTGTAGAGCCAGGCGCCAGCGAGAGTCGCGATCGGCACTTCAATCAGGCTCCACACTAGCGGCAGCCAGATCATCCGCGCCGGAAAGATTGGAAATACGGCAAACAGGGAAACGATAGAGTAAAAATACGACATGGCCCAGACGGCGAGACCGGCGCAGAGC
>JBOGNS010000548.1:0-7559 GCA_050747305.1 Candidatus Acidiferrales bacterium
GCTCACAGCCGACTTACAGTTACAGTTCGTCGCCTCCGGACTCGCATCGTAAGTCCTGGCTGTGAGCTGTGAGCTGTCGGCTGTCAGCTTCAGACCACGAGTCACGTGCATCCGTCGCTTTGCCGAATTCGTGAAACCGGAGTATCTTGAACCCTCGACCCTCGGCCCATGGGAAAACTTCGCCGTCAACTGGACCCCAATAAGCCACCGGCCGCTACCTTACTCGTAGTGGACGACGAGCCGCAGAATGTGGACTTGATGGTGGACGTGTTTGAGAATGCCGGCTATGCCGCCACCGGGGTCGGCAGCGGGGCGGAAGCGCTGGAAAAAATTCGCACCCATCGCCCCGATGCTGTGCTGCTCGACTTGATCATGCCGGGCATGGACGGCTTCGAAGTGTTGCGCCGCCTGCGCGCTGATGCCGACATCCGCCACACGCCCGTGATGGTCATCACCGCCATGCACGTGGATGATGCAGGGCGCGACTTTCTCGCGCAAAACGCCCAGTCCATCTTTCAGAAAGGCGCGTTTTGGATCGACGATTTACTGAAGGGGGTCGAGCGCATCATCGCAGATGCGCGCGGCTCGCACGATGCGCGACGCGCCTCCTCATGAAACGCATCCTGGTAGCAGAAGACGATCCCGCCAGTCGTGAGCTCATCGAAGAGCTGCTTTCCGCCGAGGGCTACAGCGTCGTGATGGTCGGCACCGGCCGCGAAGCGCTGGATCGGCTGCGCTCCGGCGACGCCCCGGACCTCGTCCTGATGGATATCCAGATGCCCGAGCTGGATGGCTACGAAGTGATGCGTCGCATCCGCGCCCTGCCCGGCATGGATGCGGTGCCGGTAGTCGCCTTCACCGCCTACGCCATGGCCGGTGACCGCGACCGCGCCCTCGCCGCCGGCTTCAGCGGCTACATCACCAAGCCCATCCGCGTCGCCGCCCTCCGCGACGAACTGCGCAAGCTCTTCACTTAGCGCCTCCCACACCCGGCGACACCGTAGGGTTGGCTGCCGCAGCAATCACTCCGCCGGCCCTCCTCAGGTTTGCACGCTGAAGTATCATTGGTTCTTACCGTGCCCTCGCCCGCGCAATCCGCCCCATCCACCCGCCGCCGCGCCCTGCGCGACATCCTGATCTTAGGCTTGTGTGGCGGGGCGCTCACGGCGGTGCTCAAGCTAATGGAGTATCGCTTCCTCGTCGTCGAGCATTCGGTAGAAATCTACGTGGCCCTGATTGCCGCCGTTTTCGCCGGCCTCGGAATCTGGCTGGGCCTCACGTTCACTCGTCGGAAGCCGCCGGTGACCGCCCATCCTGTCCCGGCGCCCCCGCATGGCCCGTTCGTTGCCGACCAGGAACGCGTAAGCAAACTCAGCATCACCCCGCGCGAGCTGGAGATTCTCGCACTCATCGCCGCGGGCTTGAGCAACCGCGAAATCGCCGGCCGGCTCTTCGTCAGCGAAAACACCGTGAAAACCCATTCCAGCCGCCTGTTTGAGAAGCTCGGCGCGCAGCGGCGCACGCAGGCCGTTCAGATTGGTAAATCCTTCCGCCTGATTCCGTGAAGCGTGGTTGCCCACCCGAAAGAGTGATTTTTCGCTCGCAAACGCAAAATCACCCAAAAGTATGACGACAACCGCGGCTGCCCATCGCTATGCTGGCCACTCGGAACCGCGCGATACGCGAGGAGAGGAAAGGAACCACCATGAAAAAAGCAGTGCTGACCTTCGGGCTTATTTCCGGCGCCGTAGCTGTAGGGTTGCTGCTGGCTACGCTTCCCTTCATTAACACCCATGACTTGGGGAAAGCCGACACCCTCGGCTACACCTCCATGGTGCTCTCGGCGCTCATTGTGTACTTTGGCGTGCGCTCCTACCGCGATGTGGGCGCCAGCCAGATCACGTTCGGTCGTGCCTTCGCCGCCGGCTGCCTGATTACGCTGGTGTCCTGCGCCTGCTACATGCTGGCCTTTCAGATTATCTACTTCGGCGCCATGCCGGATTTCGGCGAGAAGTTCGCGGAGTGCATGATCGAGCGGGCGCGGGCCAGCGGGGCCGCCCCCGACGAAATTGCTGAAACGGCCCGGCAGGCGCAGGCCCTCAAACAGATGTACGACCGGCCCGCCACCAACGCGGCACTGACTTTCGCGACCACGTTCCCGATCGGTCTGATCGCCAGCGTCATCTCCGCAGTCATCCTAAGGAAAAAGAAGGAGAGGAAATAGGAGCGATGAGAATCCAACTGAGCAGTGTGATGATGACGATCGAGCGAAGCATCACCCTTGCGGCGGATTCAACAGCGTACGGGCAAAGAGCGGGGCTTTGCCTTCGTCTTCGTGCTTGCAGTAGGCATAGACATCCATACCCTGCGCCAGCCAGCCGTTGAATTTCTCTCGCCACGCCGCGAGCTCTTTCGGCTGGTAATCATTCTTGCGCAACCGCACGTACACGAAGTCCGCGGTGAGGGCTTCCGGCGTGATGTCCTCATCGGTTTCCGCGATGCACAACGCCGTGCTGTAGCGCCGCAGCACCTCCTGCAGCTCCGGCGTGTGCCACGACGCGTGCCGCACCTCCAGCGCAAACCGAAACGCGCGCGGCCGCAACTTCAAAAACTCTTCCAGCACGCCCAGGTCCGCCTTAAACGTCGGCGGCAGCTGCACCAGCACCGGCCCAAGCTTCCCGCCGGCCTGTAACACCGTGGCCACTTCCAGAAAGCGCCTCAGCACATCCTGCACGTTGCGCAGCTTCATGATGTGCGTAATCCGCTGATTCGCCTTCATCGCGAATTCGAAGCCCTCCGGCGCCTGCTCGCCCCACTTCTGCACCATCGACTCCACCGGCAGCCGGTAAAACGTGGCGTTAATTTCCACCGTGTTGAATTGTTCCCCGTAGAAGCGAAGCATCTCCGCGTCCGGCAACTTTGCCGGATAGAAGCTTCCTTTCCACGGTTTGTAGGCATAGCCGGAAGTGCCAACGCGCAGGATACCCATAGCGATTGATTCTACCGCCAAGTCCGCGCGACCGCGCACCGCGGCCGGCCTTCAGGGGCCTCCGGCTGAATCTGCGAGGCCCCAACCGCACTAAGGTCCTTCTTTCCGCAGGTTCAGCAGCGCCTCCAACTCCACGACGCCCGCCAGGTCCTTGCCTCGCCCGGTGGCCTTTTTGGTCCTGATTAACGCCTCAAGCGTCAGCACCTGGCACTGACGCCCGTAGGCTTGCAACGGCTGCGATGAGGCCAGCGCATCCGTGTACGAGCCCAAGCCGCTCACTTCGCCGAGAAGGTCGATGTCTCCCAAATCCGTAGCGAGGGTGAAATTCATGCCGCGGCGCAGCGTTTCCTCATCCCAGAGGAACGGGAGTTCGGGCGGAGCGCCGCGCAGCCGGGGATGGAATGGACGCAAGCCTTCGGCAAGTCGCTTGAGATTTTCTCTGGTGCGGTCGTAGCAGATGTCCACGTCGCGGGTCACGTACGCGGACCCATGAGCGATCATTGCGCCCCCGCCGATCAGGACATAGTTGACGCGCGCGTCCTCGAGGACTTCCAGAATCTTCGGGAAATCAACCATTCTTCCTCAGAGCCGCTCCGGCGCGCTGGAGTTCTTCAACCAGGGCCAATGCGGACAGCCATCTTTGGAAGCGCTCTGTAGTGGTGAGTTTCAGGTTTTCCAGCAGCAAGGTGAGGTCAATGCCGAATTCTCGCGCCTCAGCCAGCTTGCTGCCCTTGGGCGGATCGGCAATCAATCGCGCCAGCCGTCCATACTCTTCCGCGGTCATTTTCGTAAGCTTAGACTCACACAGCGCTACCGGTGATTGCAAGCCGAGCACGGCGGTTTGTCTAGTTCGTCGTGACTTTGGCGCCGTCGCGTCGCGAGAGCAGATAAGAGCGAATAAACGGATCGATGTCGCCGTCGAGCACGCGATCCACGTCGCCCACTTCGAATTTCGTGCGGTGATCCTTGATCAGCCGGTAGGGTTGCAGCGTATAACTGCGGATTTGATTGCCGAAGCTGATGTCGCGCTTCTCCGCCTCGCGCTTGTCAGCCTCCGCCTGGCGCTTCTCCAGCTCATGTTCATAGAGCCGTGCTTTCAGGATTTTCATCGCCAGTTCGCGGTTCTTGTGCTGGCTGCGCTCGTTCTGGCATTGCACCACGATGCCGCTGGGCAGGTGCGTGATGCGCACCGCCGTCTCTACCTTGTTCACGTTCTGTCCGCCATGCCCGCCCGCGCGGAAGGTGTCGAGCTTCAGCTCATCGGGCTTGATATCGATTTCAATGGTGTCGTCCACCTCGGGAATCACAAACACCGAAGCAAACGATGTGTGCCGCCGCGCCGCCTGGTCAAACGGCGAAATCCGCACCAACCGGTGGATGCCCGTCTCGCCCGCCAGCAACCCATACGCGTTCGCGCCCTCCACCAGCACCGTCGCCGACTTGATCCCTGCCTCTTCCCCTTCGCTGCGGTCCACCACCGATGCCCCCAAGCCGCGACGCTCCGCCCACCGCAAGTACATGCGCAGCAGCATCTCCGCCCAGTCCTGCGATTCGGTGCCGCCTGCGCCGGGCTTGATGGTCAGGATGGCGTTGCGGTGGTCGTTTTCGCCGGAGAGCAGTGTAGCCGTCTCCTGCTCCGCGACGTATGCCCCGGCCTTGTCCAGTTCGCGCGCCGTGTCTTCAATCACCGACTGGCGCGTCGCCGCATCTTTTTCTTCGTGCGCCAAATGAATGTACGTCTCGATGTCGCTGGCAAAACGCGCCAGTTGCTCCTCCGCGTTCAACCGTTCTTCCGCCTGCTTGCGCTCTTGCAGCACGCGCTGCGCCTGCTGCGGGTCGCTCCAGAAGTCCGGCTGACTGATCTTGGTTTCTAGCTGCGAGAGAAGTTCGCGATGGCGGGCAACGTCAAAGATAGCTCCGCACCAGCTCCATGCGCTTCTTGAGCTCTTCGTACCGATGCTCTACGTCTTCTAAGATCATTTGTCAGGTCCTGCGTTTCAGGCTTCCGTGGCCTCAAATTCGAATTCCGATGTCCGAAGTCTGACGTCAGACCTCTGCCTTCTTACGTCTGACCTCCGTCCTCAGACCTCCTTACTTCCTTACGCCTCATCCGCCAAATCACCCCAAGGCTTACAGCCAAAGACAGCCAAGCCACCCAATCCCCTGCCCATGAATACACCGTGCGGTCGCTGCGAAATCCGAATGGCACATCCAGCGCCCCGCGCGTGTCCGCCGGCATGCGCACCACCATGCGCCCGTAGGGGTCCACCGCTACCGTGTACCCGTTATTCGTCGCGCGCAACAGCCAGCGCCGGTTCTCCACCGCCCGCACCCGCGCGATCGCCAGATGCTGATCCGGCGCCGCCGTCCGCCCAAACCACCCGTCGTTCGAAATGTTTATCAGCAGCTCCGCGCCCCGCGCCACGAACTGCCGCACTTCGTTACCGAAAATCGCTTCGTAGCAGATCAGCGTCGCGAACTTGCCGCCGTCCAACTCGCCGATCTCGCGCTCGCTCCCTGCGCGAAACTGGCTCACTTCCTGCGTCAGCGCGCCCGCAAACCACAGCAGTCTCGGCCACGGGTTGTATTCGCCGAACGGAACCAGATGAATTTTATCATACGAGTAGAGCCGCTCCCCTGACGCGCCCAGCAGCGTCGCGCTGTTATACGGATGCAATTGCCCGTCGTCCTCGCGTTTCCATCCGATGTGCCCGAACAAAAATGGCGATTGCCCGCGCACTGCAATGCTGCGCACCAGGTTCACGAAACGCTCATCCTGCAAGTAAAGCGGCGCCGGCACTTCCGGCCACACAATCAGCGAAACTCCCGCCCCCATCGCCGGCGCGCTGCTTGCTTGGCCTGACTTCGCCTCGGAGGGCCGCACGCCTGCGTCCCCATCCGCCGCACTTGACCCCGTCCCGGCCCCCGCAAGGCTCAGCCGCCCCAGCTCCGCGAGTACGTCCGCGTACTGCTTCATCCAATCCTCGGGATAGGGCCCCTGCGGCAGACTGGTTTGCACCAGCCGCGCTTGCATTTGCGGCAGACCGGGCTGCGGCACGAATTCTCCGCCCACCAGCACCAGCGGCAGCACCACCGCACTCGCTGCCAGCCAGCACCCAAACGCCAGCTTGCTGCGCTCCACCAATAACAGCGCGGAAAGCGCCCCGTAACCTGCCACCAGAAACGACAAACCGTAAATCCCCGTCACCGTCGCCACTTGCACCAAGCCCAGGTTGTCGCTCACTGCATACCCCAGCAAGTTCCACGGGAAGCCGATGGCCGGTATGTGGTGACGTCCGAATTCGCACGCCACCCACACGAACGGCGCCGCCACGCACGCGCGCCCGAGGCTCCGCCGCGAAATCCACGCCACCGCCGCCGTGAACGCAATCGTGAACCCGGTGAGCACCGCGATCATCAGCGCCAGCACGCCCAACGCCGCCGGCGCCCCCAGCCCGCCATACTGCCGCATCACCACATACACCCAGTAAATCGACAGGCTGTAAAACGCCACACCGTGCAGCGCGCCGCACAGCACCGCCGTAATCGGCCGCGCGTCCAGCGACACAAACACCAGCATCGCCATCGCCAGCCACGACACCAGCGGCGTGTGATACGGCGCGAACCCGAACGCCAGGATTAGCCCGGACGCCAGCGCCAGCAGCAGCCGCGCCCGCCGCAACGGTGTCAGCCAAATCATCGCAGCGCTATCTTACAGGAGAGCGCTCCAAACCAAGACTCCACTCAAGATTTTCTGTGAACCACGCAGATACTCAATTTTCTGTGAGCCACGCAGACATTCGCTTTTCTGTGAACCACGCAGACAATCGGAAAAGAGGCCACCCCGACTGCGACAAAACTCTCGGAGAAGAAGCCACCCGGGCTTGCGATAAACTTCGAGGCCCGCCGCCGTCATCCCGAGCGAAGCGAGGGATCTGCTTTTCGCTTCGGGCAATGGCTGTGGATGGAACAGAAAGTTCTGAGTTCTGAGTTCTGAGTTCTGAGTTCTGAGTTCTCAGGATTGTTTACTTGACAAAGTGCTGCCGTTCAGACATAGAATCCCCCTGTGTGAAAAGGATACGCGGAGGGAAATCCGCATGACCATCGCGAGCGCCTTCAAGTTCCGGGGCGGGGTTCTTCTGTGTGCGGATACTCGATTTAGCACGGGAACTATGCGCCAGCACGGGAAGAAGATTCTTAGATTTCGCATTGGCGACGGCCCCACCGAAAGCAAAATTGCTTTTGCAATTAGCGGGAACGTAGATTACGCACGCATGGCCGCTGATAAGTGTGTTTCTGTCTTAACCGCCCTGCCAGTCGGTGAACGCAACAAAATCCAAGCTAAATCAAAAATCGAAGAAGTGCTCTTGTCCGTTTATCGTGACCATGTTTATCCCCATCCGCTTTTTCGGGCCGGGACCCCTGATTTCGAGTTAGCCATTGCCATTTGGAATCCGAGCGACGGTTTGGGCTGTTTCTCAACTCACGAAAGTACAGTAAATGAAATCGAAGTCTATAAATGCTTGGGGGCTGGCGCGGATTTGGCTGAATATCTTATCCACGCACACTA
>JBOGNS010000549.1:0-5819 GCA_050747305.1 Candidatus Acidiferrales bacterium
TCACATCGCTGCCGGAAGGCCGCATTGCCGACGAAAAGAACCCCATCAACTTCACTTTCAACGCAGTGACTCCGGATTATTTCCGCGCCATGGGCATCCCGCTGCTGCGCGGCCGTGATTTTTCGGCGGACGACAGAGCCGGCGGCCTCTTCACCGCCATCGTCAACGAGGCGCTGGTGAAAGAATACTGGCCGGGACACGATGGGCTGGGCAAAATCATCGAAATTTTTGGTGATCCGGTGCAGCCTGCGCGTGTGGTCGGTGTGGTGGCGGATAGCAAGTACCGCAGCATGACGGAGCCGATGATTCCCACGATGTACCTACCGCTGGCGCAGAACTACCAGAACCGCATCGTGCTGATGGTGCGTTCACCGCGCCCTTCGGCGCAAGTGGATGCGGTGCGCGCGGCGGTGCGGTCGCTGGATGCCAATATGCCGGTGTTCGGCGTGCGCACGCTGGCGGAGCAGCGCGCGCGGTCGCTTTCCACGCCGCGCATGGCCGCCACACTGCTGAGCATGCTGGGCGCGCTGGGCTTGTTGCTGGGCACGCTGGGACTCTACGGCGTGATGGCTTACCTGGTCACGCAGCGCACGCACGAAATCGGCATTCGCATGGCGCTGGGCGCAGCGCGGCATGACATTCTGCGTATGGTGTTGGGGCAAGCGCTGCGGCTGGTGGTGATCGGCGTGGCGCTGGGGCTGGCAGGGGCATTCGCCGCCACGCGGCTGATTCAGAGCCTGCTGCACGGCGTCGAGCCGCAAGACCCGCAAACCATCGCCGCCGTCGCAACGCTGTTGGTCGCCGCAGCGCTCGCCGCCTGCCTGCTGCCCGCGCGCCGCGCTATCCGCGTCGATCCCATGACCGCCCTGCGCTATGAGTAGCTCTTTTCTAACGGCCAAGCGTCTTCAGGGACATGCGCGCCGGCCAGAGGCCGCGGATGTAGACGGTATTCTCGACCACGCGGTAATATACGGCCCAGTTCGCGACCAAGAACTTTCGATGCCGGCGGAAACGCCCCTTCAACTGCATTGCGTACATCCGCGGAAACATCCCCAGATATTCCAGCTTCTCGATCAGCTCGGCCTGTTCACGCGAGGGCAAGTTCTCAATGACCGAACGGATTGGCGCAGGAACAACGACGGTAGCCTTCAACTGGCTTTCCGCCTTTTCGCGCGAAGCTGCTTCTTCAATTCATCCAGTGTAGTTACGCGCCCTTCGCGGATGGCGCGGTCCGACTCCTCCATCATGGCGATAAAGCCGGGGTCGCGTTCGATGGCTTCAAACATCGCGTCTTGATCCGCGAGGGCTTGCAGGGCGTAGCGCACTGTTCGGCTATAATTGCCGTCTCGGTCGGATGTCAGGCGCTTCAGCAGTTTGTCGGATCGGTGATCGAGAACGATTTGACGTCTTCGCATGATCCACCTCACCGGTTAGCTTAACAGGGCGCGGCGCTGTGTTCAATACGGGTGTGTAATAGTGTTGAGCGGTGTTTACTGAAGCGCGCGGAGGAAGGATTGGCACACGTCGCTGTCCCATGCGGCGGCGCCGATGTGTTCGAATACTACGCGGCCTTGGGGGTTGATCACGTAGGTGGCGGGAATGGTGCCGGTGTCGAACATTTTGGGAACCGCGCCGGCGCTGAGATAGACCGGGAAGGTGTACTTCTCTTCCTGCATGAAGTCGCGCACCTCGGCAGCATCTTCTTCAGACACCAGCACGAGCGCAACGCCGTCGCCGGATACCGAGTCATGCAGCCGCTGGATTGCCGGCATCTCCCGACGGCACGGCCCGCACCAGGTGGCCCACACGTTGAGGAACACGACCTTACCCTGAAATTCGTCGAAAGAAAGCTCGCGCCCATCGAGCTCGGTCAGTCTCCAGTTGTAATCGGCCGCGCCCAGATCACTCGCGCCGGCCGACTCGAGCGGAGTCGCAGGACACGCATTGCGCAGCGCACGCGACGAATCGCGGCTGCCGCGCGGATGGCGGCTCATTTCGATGTAGGCGAGCACGAAAATTCCTGCCAGCGCCACCAGCGCAATGCGCAGAATTATGGCATCGGTCTTGCGCAGCATGGTAATTCCAGCTTACACGTCGCGAGAGAACTCGCGCTAGATATCGATGGTGAGCGACACCAGGGCGGGGTCGCGGCCGGCGTTGGCGCCGGTGATGGGCGGCAGGGTCGAGCGGTCCACGGGCCGATAGAGTGTGTCGCGCTCCACCGGCGTGCGGCCGGCGGCGCGGATCAGCCGCTCGAGTTGCGCGCGCGGCGTGAACTGGTCGGTGCGCGCGCCCGCATCGTGATAAATCTTCTCTTCGATCACCGTGCCGTCGAGGTCGTTGGCGCCCCAGCGCAGCGCGATTTGCGCGATGCTCGGCGTGAGCATGATCCAGTACGCCTTGATGTGCTCGAAATTATCCAGCAGCAGGCGCGCGATGGCGATGTTTTTCAGCGCGTCGAACCCGGTGGGCTTGGGCAGGTGCGCCAGCGCCGTGTTGTCGGGATGAAATTCCAGCGGGATGAAGGCGACGAAGCCGCCGGTTTCATCCTGCAACGCGCGCAGCGCGAGCAGATGGTCCACGCGCTCCTCGTCGTTTTCGATGTGGCCGTAGAGCATGGTGGCGTTCGAGCGCAGGCCGACTTGGTGTGCGGTGCGCGCGATAGAGAGCCACATCTGGCCGCTGGTTTTGTGGTCGCAGATGATTTTGCGCACGCGCGGATGAAAAATCTCCGCCCCGCCGCCGGGCAGTGAATCCACGCCGGCCTCTTTCAGCGCGCGCAATGCCTGCTCGATGCTCAGCTTCGCGATCTTGGCGAGGTATTGCACCTCGACCATGGTGAACGCTTTCAGATGCACGTGCGGGAAGCGCTGCTTCAGCCCGCTGATCAGATCCGTGAAGTAGCTGAAGGGCAGATCCGGATGCAGCCCGCCGACAATGTGGAACTCGGTGGCGCCTTCCGCCACGCCCTGCGCGGCGCGCTCCCAGATTTCTTCGAGCGCGTAGGTGTAAGCGCCGGGCGCATGCTCGTCGCGGCCGAAGGCACACAGGCGGCAGTGCGCCACGCACACGTTGGTCGGGTTAATGTGGCGGTTGATGTTGTAGTAGGCGATGTTGCCGTGGCGCTTCTCCCGCACGTAGTTGCCCAGCCAGCCAATCGCCAGCAGGTCCGGCGAGCGATAGAGTGCCACACCATCGCCGAACGACAGGCGCTCGCCCGCCAGCACCTTCGCGGCAACCGGCTTTAACCGGGCATCGGAAATTTGCAGCTCACTCATCCACTCGAAAGCCTTTCATCGCAGATAAACGCAGATCACAAACAAGATGAACGCAGATGAGAATTAGTTTGCGTTACGGTTCATGCGTTCGTAGAAGTATTGTTCTTTCATCCGTAACCGCTCCGCGAAGTAGTCCTGAAACATCTCTTGTTCGCAGGTCTCCGCCAGCGCATAGCAGGGATCGCTCTGCACCCGCGCCAGAATCCCGTGATTCGGTTCGCGCCATTTGTTCAGAGCCGCATGCAATTGTTGCTCCGTGCGCAGATCATCGAAATCGCGCCAGATCTGGTCCTCGAACTGCGCGATGAATTGCGTGAAATCAGGCTCCGGTTTCATCTGCGTTTATCTGCCTAGATCTGCGTTCATCGGCGTTTTGCCTTTTCTTTACGGGCGCGAGAGCCACACGGCGGCGCCCCAGAACAGGAAAAACAAAACACTAATATAGCCGTTCACGGTGAAAAACGCAGCATTCAGCTTGCTCAGGTCGTGCGCTTTCACCAGCGAATGCTCATACGCCAGCAGCGCCGCGACCACGGCAATGCCGGCCCACGCCGGCCACGGCAGCGCAAAGCTCCACGCCAGCCAGCATAGCAGGCCCACCACCGCGACGTGCATGACGCGGGCGATCAGCAGCGCGCGGGCGATGCCGAATTTTTCGGGAATGCTGAACAGTCCGGCTTGTTTGTCGAATTCAACGTCCTGGCAGGCGTAGAGCACATCGAAGCCCGCCACCCACAGCGTGACTGCGGCACACAGCAGCCACATGCGCCAGCCTAGCGACCCCGCGATCGCGACCCACGCTGCGCCCGGCGACATGCCCAGGCAAAAGCCCAGCACAATGTGCGACCACGAAGTGAACCGCTTGGTGTAGGAGTAAAGAAAAAGCACCAACAGCACGATGGGCGAAAGCTTCAGCGCCAGCGGATTCAGCCGCCATGCCGCGATCACCAGCACCGCCGCCGAGAGAATCGTGAATACCCACGCGAAGCGCAGCGAAAGCGCCCCGGTTACAAGCGCACGACCGGCCGTACGCGGGTTGCGGCGGTCGTATGCCAAATCGGCAATGCGATTCATTGTCATTGCGGCAGAGCGGGCACCCACCATCGCCAGCACAATCCACGCAAGCTGCGCCCACGAAGGCCATGCCGGCTGCGGCCCCGCGTAGCGCGCCGCGAGCAGCGCACCCGTCAGCGCGAAGGGCAGCGCAAATACCGAATGCTCGAACTTGATCATTTCCAGCGTGGTGCGTATGCGGCTAGGCAACCCTTGCATCCTTTAGTTCATTGGAGGCTGTCGACAAAGTCTTGGAAGTACGCTCTATGAAAATGGAAGCGGACGTTCTCTCGCCCAGCGATTCGGGCAAAGGTAGTCTCAGTTGTTTCGTCCGGGTTAACCACAATAAGCTTAAGAGGCTGCTTCTTCCCCTGCTCCGCACGCCTGATGTTGTTTCTGAGCGCTCTTCGCAGAACAAATCTCGAGAACTGGTCTTCTTTGGGGAGTGAATAGCCAAGAACGGTTAGTGTGGTAGCGTCCGAAACCGCACGATATACAGAAATCCATGTCCGCCTGAAGATTCCGTGGTTTGAGAACTGTTTCGACGCGACAGGCGGGATAATCAGTGGTGTAGCATTGAACAGGTCGCGCGAAATCAAAAACGTCAGCGGTTCGTAGGTGTAAACGTCCTTGTGCAAGCGTATCGGTCGCTCGATCCCAATCGCTCTAATGTCTTGCTTGTTAAACCAATCGATCGAACCATGTGGCTTTAGAAGCGTAATCTGCTTGTGACTTTCCTTCTTCTTGTACGAATACACGATCTGGGGCACGTCCCGTCTTTGACGGAGGGCTTCCTCCACAGTAAGATCCCAGTTAAAAGTGATCACAACATTTCCGATTGGCACGTGGTTCGTAAAGAACTCTGTGATGTGCCTAGGCTTTTGATTTCTGTTCATAACCTCCCAAACGTATTCCGTTACTGCCCTCAGTATGATTTCGTTTGTTTCTTCAAGTCGCTGCGTAGACCAGAGACTGCTTTCAATGAACTCTTGAGAATTGAAAGCCTTCGCCATCTCAAGAAGATTCAGGAAATCTTCGATATTCGGATAGTTGCGGTAAGAAGCGTCAAAGTCTGGATACAAATATCGTAGGAGGTTGTGAACTTCGTGTGCCTTTCCTGCCTCAGTTGCGGTTAACTTGAGTAAGGACTCGCGAAGAATGTCTTTTGCAACAGCTATCCCACAAGACGCCGAAACGCCCGCACCGACCAAAAGAACTCTGAGTTCCCTCCTGCGTCGCGGCATAGTCATAAGCCCGAGCGCGCTCGGCCTGGCTGACCGCCCTGCCAAGTGAACTGATCCGCTTGGGGCAAATCGAGCTGGGCGAGGACGCGGCAGACGAATTGGGTGACCAGGTCGTCGATGGTGCGCGGGGCGAAGTAGAAGGCGGGGACGGCAGGCATGATGACGGCACCGGCTTGGTGGGCGCGCAGCATGTTTTCGAGATGAATGCGGTTGAAGGGCGTTTCGCGCACGCAGAGCAGCAGCT
>JBOGNS010000550.1:0-4758 GCA_050747305.1 Candidatus Acidiferrales bacterium
GCGCTATTCCATCGGCAAGCGGCGCGAGCACGCTTCCACCGACGACCTGTTTCGCGCCGTGGCACTGGCGGCGCGCCGTGCGCTGGTGGACGGCATGATGGCCACCGACGAGCGCTACGACCGGCGCAATCCCAAGCGCGTCTATTACATCTCCATCGAATTTCTCATCGGGCGGCTGTTGCGCAGCACGCTCAGCAACCTCGGCTTGCTGGAAGTTGCGCGCGAAGCGGCGCGGCACCTGGAATTCGATCTCGACGAAATCATGGAAGTCGAGCCGGACGCTGCGCTCGGCAATGGCGGCTTAGGCCGGCTGGCCGCATGCTTTCTCGAAAGCCTGGCCACGCTCGGCATGCCCGCCGTCGGCTTCGGCATCAACTACGAGTACGGCATGTTCCAGCAAGACATCGAGAATGGCGCGCAGCGCGAGCGCGCCGACCATTGGCTGCGTCGCGGCACCCCGTGGCAGCTCCCGCGCCGCGATCAAGGCTGTCTGGTGCCCGCCTACGGCCGCATCGTGGAAGACGTGGACCGCTACGGCCACTACAACCCGATGTGGATGGACTGGCAAATCATCCTCGGCATCCCCCACGACATCCCCATCGCCGGCTGCGGCGGCCACACCGTGAACCCGCTGCGCCTCTATTCGGCGCGCGCCTCGGAAGAGTTCAACACCACCATCTTCAATCAAGGCGACTACATCCGCGCCATCGAGCAGAAAATCACGTCGGAAAATATCTCCAAGGTGCTCTATCCTTCCGACAACGTGGCCACCGGCCGCGAGCTGCGCCTGCTGCAGGAATACTTCCTCGTCTCGTGCGCGCTGCGCGAGATTCTTCGCCGCTATCAACGGCACAATTCCGGCTTCGATGCTTTCTCCGAGAAAGTCGCTATCCAGTTAAACGACACGCATCCCGCCATTGCCATCGCCGAGCTGATGCGGCTGCTGGTGGATCATCAGTCTGTGCCGTGGGAAAAAGCGTGGCGTATCACGCAGGCCAGCTTCGGATACACCAATCACACGCTGCTGCCCGAAGCGCTCGAGAAGTGGCCCGTTTCGATGATGCAGAACGTGTTGCCGCGCCACCTGCAAATCATCTACGAAATCAACCGGCGCTTCCTCGAGGAAATCTCTGCGCGTTATCCGGGCGACGGCGACCGCATGCGCCGCATGTCCATCATCGAGGAGCAGCCGGACCGCCGCGTGCGCATGGCGCATCTTTCCATCGTCGGCAGCCATTCGGTGAACGGCGTGGCCGCGTTGCACACCGAGCTCGTGAAACGAACGCTGGTGCCCGACTTCAACGACCTGTGGCCGGAGCGCTTCAACAACAAGACCAACGGCGTCACCCACCGCCGCTGGCTGCTGGAATGCAACCCCGATTTCGCCCGGCTGGTCAGCGGCGCCATCGGCGACGGCTGGATCACCGAGCTGGACAAGATGCGCGGCCTCGAGCCATACGCCTCCGACCCTGCATTCCAGGAGAGCTTCCTGCGCATCAAGCGCGCGAACAAAGAGCGGCTCGCGCGATCCATCCGCGAGCGCAGCGGCGTGAAAGTGGATCCCGATGCGATGTTCGACGTGCACGCCAAGCGCATCCACGAATACAAGCGGCAACTGCTCAACGTGATGCACGTCATTCATCTCTATCGCAGCATCACTGACGACGGCCGCTCGCTCGCCGTGCCGCGCGTGGTGCTGTTTGCCGGCAAGGCCGCGCCCGGCTACTTCATGGCCAAGCTGATCATCCGCTTGATCAACCACGTCGCGACCGTGGTGAATGGCGATTCGAGGGTGGGCGAGCAGTTGCGCGTGGTTTTCTTGCCGGATTACCGCGTGACGCTGGCCGAGCGCATCATTCCCGCCGCAGACCTCAGCGAGCAAATCTCCACCGCGGGCATGGAGGCTTCCGGTACCGGCAACATGAAATTCGCGATGAATGGCGCGCTGACCATTGGCACGCTCGACGGAGCGAATATCGAAATCCTCGAGGAAGTCGGCCCAGAGAATATCTATATCTTCGGACTCACTTCGGATCAGGTTGAAGGGCACCGTCGCGGCGGCACGTACAATCCGCGTGCGCTGTATGAATCTCATCCCGCGATTCGCCGCGTGATGGATAGCATCCAGAGCGGCCTGTTCGATCAGGGCGAGCCGGCGCTGTTTCAATCCATCGTGGATAGCATCCTGCACCACGGCGACCGCTACTTCCACCTCGCCGATCTGGAAGCTTACATCGCCGCGCAAGAGCGCGCCGCGCACGACTTCACGCAGCGCGGCGAGTGGGCGCGCCGCGCCATCCTCAATGTCGCCCGCATGGGCAAATTCTCTTCCGACCGCACCATCCGCGAATACGCCCGCGATATCTGGAATGTCGCGCCTGTGCTGGACTGAGGAACGTGCGCACCGATTTCACGTGACTCGCTGGAGTAACGAGGTAAGGAAGTAGGGACGTAAGGAGATTGGAACTGAGCGATTTCCGACCTCCTTATCTCCTTACCTCCTTACTTCGTCAGAAGTGGCAGGCGCTCTGGCCGCGCTTCTGTAGATACTTCTGGTGGTATTCCTCCGCGCGGTAAAATTCCCCGGCTGGCTCGATCGCCGTCACGATGCTGCGCCTAAAACGCCCGGACTTCTCCATCCACTCTTTCGAGGCGCGGGCTGCGGCTTCCTGCTCCGGCGTGTGGAAGAAAATCGCGGAGCGGTATTGGTCGCCGACGTCCGGCCCCTGCCGGTTGAGCTGCGTCGGGTCGTGCACGCTCCAGAACACTTCCAGCAGTTGGTCGTACTTCACTTTGCTCGGGTCGTAGGTCACCTGCACCACTTCCGCGTGCCCCGTATCGTCGTAGCACACTTGTTTGTAACTCGGATTCTCGGTGCGCCCGCCCATGAAGCCCACGGCCGTTTCCGTCACGCCCGGCGCCTCCATAAACGCCGACTCCACTCCCCAGAAGCATCCCGCCGCAAAGGTTGCGTTCTCCATAATTGCGTTTCTCCTATCCCTGAGGCCCTCAACCTCACTATAGCAGGAGGTCAGGAAGTCAGGAGGTCAAGAGCTAGGGAGGTCAGGAGCGCATCTACCAAGCCTTCGAACAATTAGATACTTTGGAGCGCCCGGCGATTCTGAGCCATGCGTGCCGCTCACGTCTTCCTCCTGACCTCCTGACCTCCTTACTTCCCTACCTCCCTTACTTCGTTCTTCAGTGATACGGATAAAACACATAGAACAGCACCGACAGCGCCGCCAAAATCCACATGCCTGACTTCACTTCGCGCGCGCGGCCGGCGATCAGCTTGCAGAACGGATACAGCACGAAGCCCGCAGTCATGCCCACGCCGATGTTGAAGGTGAAGCTCATCAGCGTGACGGTCGCAAACGCCGGGACCAGTTCGGTGAAGTCTTCGAAGTGGATGCGCTTAATCGGCTCCACCATCAGCAGGCCAACGACGATCAGCGCCGGGCCGTAGGCCTGCGGCGGAATCGCGCCCACCAGCGGCGCGAAAAACAGCGCAGCCACAAACAGCAGCGCCGTCACCACGGCGGTGAAGCCGGTGCGCCCGCCCGCCGTGACGCCGGTGGCAGACTCGATGTACGCGCCCGCAGTCGTCGTGCCTACGGCAGCGGCAAAGGTCGTCGCCAGCGCGTCGGCCATCATGGGCTGCTCGATGCGCGGCAGCTTGCCGTCGCTATCCAGGAAGCCGGCGCGCGACGAAACGCCAATCAGCGTCCCCAGCGTATCTACGAACGCCATGATGAACGTAGTCAGCATCACCGCGAAGAAGCCCACCGTCCACACTTGCGAGAAATCGAGCTGCCAGAAGATGGGCGCAAGGCTGGGCGGCGCGCTCACCAGCGCCGTGGGCGGCGGCGCCACACCGGTAAAAAACGCCAGCGCCGCGGTGCCGAGAATGCCGAGCAGGATCGCGCCGGGCACGCGCAGCGTCATCAGCGTGATGATCGCGAGGAAGCCCGCCAGCGCCACCAGCACCGGCGCAGACGCGACCGCGCCCATCCTCACCGGCGCTCCGGGCAAGCCCAGCGCCACGATGCCGCACTGCACCAGCCCGATGAACGTCATGAACAGCCCGATGCCCACCGCGAAGCTGTAGCGCAGTCCGGCCGGCACCGCGTCCACCAGCCACTGGCGCACGCGCGCCAGCGTCAGCAACACGAACAGCACCCCCGCGATGAACACCGCGGCCAGCGCCACCTGCCACGGGTAACCGAGCAGTTGCACCACCGTGAACGCGATAAATGCGTTCTCGCCCATCAGCGGCGCGATGGCAAACGGCCGCCGCGCGTACAGCCCCATGAGCAGCGTGCCAAAGATGCAGGTAACGATGGTGGCCACCGTCGAAGGCCCGGTGGGAATGCCCGCCGCGGAGAGAATCGCGGGGTTCACCACAATGATGTACGCCATGGTGGCAAACGTGGTCGCGCCAGCCACAATTTCGCGGCGAAGCGTCGTGCCATGCCGCTCAAATTCAAAGAACGCAGCGATTCGTTTCATTGACAGGCGTGCTCAGGTGCAATGCGGCGGATGTGCCCGAGTCCGCCACCTACTCCTCGCTCAGTAGCGTTTCGACTTCCCGACGGAGGATAGGCAGCTTGGTCTCGACGACATCCCAGACGAGCCGGTCGTCTACATTTGCGTAACCGTGAATCAGGATGTTGCGGAAAGCGATGATGCGGCGGTGCTGACTGATCCGCCCAGCGAGCTTCACGTCGAGCTTGGCCAGTTGTGCTAGCGCCTCCCCAA
>JBOGNS010000551.1:0-3006 GCA_050747305.1 Candidatus Acidiferrales bacterium
TCGCCGCGCAGACATTTGGTCCTTCGGCTGCGTGCTTTTCGAAATGCTTACGGGCAACCGCGCCTTCGTCGGTGAAGATGTGTCCGAGACTCTCGCCGCCATCATTCGCGGCGAGCCGGACTGGACCACGCTCCCGCTCGCGCCCCGCCATCCCATTCGCACGCTGCTTCGCCGTTGTCTGGAAAAAGACGCCAAGCGCCGCCTGCAAGCCATCGGCGAAGCCCGCGTCACCATCGACGATTACCTCGCCAATCCCGCCACGGCTGAATCGGCGGACGGCGTAGCCCCGGCATCCGCGTCCGCCGTCCCGGCAACAGCGCGCACGGCTCGCGTGGCGTGGACATTCGCCGCCATCGCCGCGGCCGTCACAGTTGCGGCGCTCCTTCTTGGCATCGCCTACTTCCGCCGCCCCGCTGAAGAGCCGCGCATTGTTCGCGCCTTCATCCCCGCCCCCGAAAAAGGTTTTTTCGATTTCGCCAACAGCCCCTATGCGGGGCCGATGGCACTCTCCCCGGACGGCCGTCTGCTGGTTTTTGCTGCGCATCGAGAAGCGGACGAGCAGATGCTTTGGCTGCGCGCGATTGATGCACTCACCGCGCAACCGATTCCCGGCACCGAAGGCGGCGCTTTCCCTTTCTGGTCGTCGGATAGCCGCACCATCGGTTTTTTTGCCGACGGCAAAATGAAAAAGATCGAGGCCGGCGGCGGGCCGGCCATTACCTTGTGTGAGGCCCCCACTGGCCGCGGCGGCACGTGGAATCGCGAGGGCGTGATCGTATTCGGCCGGGACGCCAACTCGCCGTTACACCAGATTTCTGCAGCCGGAGGCGCCTCGCGCCCTGTGACGGAGTTGAACCAGGAGCGCGGCGAGAACACTCATCGCTGGCCGCACTTTCTCCCCGACGGACAGCATTTTCTCTATCTCGCCCGTATTGGACAGGTCGGCGCGGGAGAGGGCACCGGGATTTGGCTGGCGTCGCTCTCCGGCGGCCCGCCCAAACGGCTCATTGCAGCGGCTTCCAATGCTGTATACGCGGCAGGGCACATTCTTTTCGCGCGAGACAGCCTGCTGATGGCGCAGCCGTTCGACGCGAACAAACTAGGACTGAGCGGCGAAGCCTTCCCCATCGCCGAAGGGATCCAGAATGACGCTTCGTTTTCCCGCGCTGTATTTTCCGCCTCCGAAACCGGCGTGCTGGTCTATCACACCGGAGCGTTGAGCCCCGGCACGAGCCTGGAGTGGTTCGACCGGCGCGGCAAGCGACTGGGCACGCTCGGCGAGCCATCCGTTTATATTGACCTGAAAATTTCCCCCGACGGTGGCAAGGTGGCAGTTGCCGTCGCCGACCCGCGAATCGGCCCGCCGGATGTGTGGATATTCGAAACGACCCGCGGGCTGCGCACGCGCTTTACCTTCGACCCGGGCAGCGAAACCAATCCCGTCTGGTCGCCGGATGGCACGCGCTTGGTTTATCGCACCTCGACGGTCCGAGGCATACCTGACTTGTATACGAAATCTGTCGCGGGGGCGAGCCAGGAATCGCTACTGCTGGAATCCGCGCTGGCAAAGATTCCTATAAGCTGGTCTTCGGACGGCCGTTTCTTGGCCTACGAAACGCGCGGTGCGGCGACCACGGTGGCCGATATTTGGATACTGCCGTTCGGCGAAGGCGGCAAGCCGAAGGTATTTATGGAGACCCGGTTTCGTGAGGGACAACCCCATTTCTCTCCCGATGGCCGCTGGCTCGCTTATGTTTCGGACGAATCCGGGCGCGACGAAGTTTACGTCACGCCATTTCCCGGGCCGGGGCGCAAGTGGCAAATTTCCACCAATGGCGGGTATCAGCCGCGCTGGCGCCGCGATGGCAAGGAGATTTTCTACCTCGCGCCGAGCAACGCGATTACCGCAGTCCAAGTCAGCGGGCGCGCGGACACCTTTGAGGTGGGTGCAGCCAAGCCGCTTTTTCAGACGCTGCCCTTGCGCAACGGCAGCGCCTACGACGTCACCGCCGACGGCCAGCGCTTCCTGGTCAATCTCCTGCTGCAGCAGCAATCCTCCGAGCCGATGACGCTGGTCATCAATTGGCCCGCCGCGCTCCCGAGGAAACCATGATGCGCTCGCACCGCGAAGAGGGCCGCGTACGCCGCGCGGCGCGCGGCCTTGGAGTGCGGCGGCTCGCCGCCGCTTTGTTTACAACCGGCGCAGCCGAGTGGTGTGGAGGCGCCGGGTTGTGGCGACCTGAAGGTCGCCGCTACATTTGGCGGTTGCGACCATGACCGAAATCGCGTCCGCCGCACCGCGCATCGAATGGCTGGCGGCCGATCCCGCGTCGCTGCGCGTGCTCGATCTGGCGCGCAAAGTCGCCGCCGCGCCTTCCACCGTGCTCATCACCGGTGAGAGCGGCGCGGGCAAAGATCAGCTTGCGCGCCTGATACACGAGCTGGGCCCGCGGCGCGACGCGCCCTTCCTGAAAATTGATTGCGCGAGCTTGCCGCCGGAACTGGTGGAGTCGGAACTGTTCGGCCACGAGCGCGGCGCTTTTACCGGCGCGGTCGAGCGCAAGCTGGGACGGCTGGAGATGGCACGCGGCGGCACCATCGTGCTCGACGAAGTGGCCGCACTCGCGTCCGCCGTGCAATCCAAGTTGCTGCGCGTGCTCGAAGAGCGCGCGTTCGAGCGCCTCGGCGGCACGGACACCTTTAAGATTGACGCGCGCCTCATCGCGCTTACCAACGCTGATCTCCCACGCGCTGTCGCCACCGGACGTTTCCGCGAAGACCTTTACTTCCGCCTCAACGTCGTCACCATCGCGGTGCCGCCGCTGCGCGAACGCCCGCTCGACATCATCCCGCTCGCCGAGCAAATTCTCGCCCGCATCCGAGCCGTCCACGGCCGGCCCAACGCGCGCTTGAGTGAAGCTGCGCGCCGCGCGCTCGAAGCCTACGGGTGGCCGGGCAACGTCCGCGAACTGAAAAACGCCATCGAGCGCGCGCTGGTCTTCGCCC
>JBOGNS010000552.1:0-10767 GCA_050747305.1 Candidatus Acidiferrales bacterium
GAACCCAAGCAGTAATTTTGCGCGAAATGTCACGTCCAACGGAATCGTAGCACAGGTGACCGGCGGCCCGTGCCCGGCCATCGACGGACTGCGATCGCTGACCAGCGGCCAGAGATCAGGAGCGCGCTGACTTTTCACCTCCGGTGGTCGCGGCACGGCGATGGGCCGCCGCCCGTCCTCGCGACGAGGCTCAGCAAGGTTGCGAATGCGCATTTTCGAAAGCATGTGAATTAAGAAACCGCAGGAAAACCGTCACTGCGACGCGCCGCGGCCGGCAGATCAGGGCCACGTCGCCAACTGCGAGTCACCGCCTAAAGACTTACCCGGCCACCGATCACCGACCACCGATCACCGGCCCCAGAAACGGCGGATGGCTCCGCACGGGCGGGGCGACGGTCCCGCTCGATTCACGGAGCCATCCGTACCGGTTTGCGACGCGCACTCTGGCGCGACGTGGGCGCCACTCGCGCCGCGCGCTGTCTGCGGCGCGCAACGCATGCGACGAACCCGAGGGCGCCCGTCACGCAGCTCCTGATGCGCCAATGACGCCGGAGCCGTCGTATCCGCCTGCGGCGGGTAAGGGCACGCCCGTCATTGCTTCGTGCAACGCCGGGTTGGCGAGGAAATTGACCCTCGGATATTCTGCGGCTGCAACCTTGCTAGTCGCCGCTAATCTCAATTCGGCCGGCGCCGGCTGCCCGCATCGGGGTCCCGGGAGTCCTCGGGCGCGGGGATGAACTGCGGCGCGCGCAGCACGTCGTTGGCGAAAAAGAATTTTCCATCCATCGGCACCATCATGATCTGCACCTTGTCGCTCAACCGCTCCGCGATGATCTTCTGAATCAGCAGCGGATTCTGCTTCAGCACCTGCGCTTCCAGGTTCAACCGCTCCGCATCGGCCGCGCTGGTCAGGCGGATGCGATTGGCTTCCGCTTCCGCCAGCAGCTTGCGGCGCTCCAACTCGGCCCGGCTGTCGATCACTTTGGCTTCCGCCGCGGCCTCCGCATCTTTCAGTTTCGATTCCTTGCGCGCCTGCGCCTCCAAGCGCGATTGCTGAATCTGTTTCTCCTTCAGCGGCAGGGTGTGCTGCATGGCGTCCGCCTCGCCTTTGGCTTCCAGTATGCGCACCCGCGCGCGGGCTTCGGCGCGCTTGATCTCGCGCTTCTTTTGCGCCTCCGCCTCCAGCTCGGCGGTGCGTACCTGCTTCTCCTTGATTTTGATTTCGTAGGTCAGTTGTTCGCTTTCCTGCTCCTTGAGCAACAAGCCCTCCAGGCCTTGCGCGTATTCAGCGGGGAGGTGGATGTCACGCAGCATCACTTCCTTCACCACCACTCCGTCCTCAGCCAGCTTGGCGGTAATCAACTCGGCCGCGCGCCGTCGCACCTCTTCGCGCTTGACCGCGAACAATTCTCTCACCGTAAAATTCGGCGCCACCTGCCGGAAAACGCTAGCCACTACCGGCGGCACGATCTCTTCCTCCACCGGTTGCGGCAGGTTGGCGTGGATATGGTCCAAGCGGTTTGCATCCAGCCGATATCGCACGGTGATGGCCAGGCCAAGACTCAGCCCTTCCTTCGATTGCACGTTGAAGGCTTGGGCCGGCGGCGCATCCTTGGCTTGCGGCGGCGTCTCGGACGCTACGGCGGACGTGGCGTAGATGCGGTCTCGGACATCGAACAGCGCCACTCGCTCCACCAACGGCTTCACAAAATGCAGCCCCGGTCCCAGCGTGCCCGCGCGGGTGCCCGAAAATTGACTCACCCGCACTCCCGCATGCCCGCTGGGCACAATCACAATGCTCAGCCCTGCCAGCAGCGGCAGCCAAGCGATCCCGGCCAGCTTAGCTGCGGTTCGCCACCGAACTTCCGGTGCGGGGTGGCGGAATGCCGGCGCAGCTTCCGGACTCGGTGCGGGTGGCTCTCGGCGCGAATCGCGCGCCAGGCGAACCAGGTCGTACACGAGGATGGTCACGGCGGCGGTAAACAGCCCGCCTGCGGTTGCCAACAGCAAGTACCGGAAAAGTAGCATGGGCGAATCTCCTGCGTGTCCCAACTGACGGGCTGTGACGGCCTTGCCTTCTTAACAGACGAAAGTTCGCGAGCTTACTAACCCCTCATCCACACCGCGCGAAGCGCGTACCAGCATTGTGGAGGTCAGCCGCCTCCCTCGTCCTGCTCACGCGTCGCCGGGGTGCGCTGCCTGCCCACACATCCTCGTTGGCTGCTGCGGCTCCGGCCCGTCGCGAAGGAGGAGTCAATCGCGCCGGGCCGGAACCCTTGCAGCCAGGCTCATCGCGAGCCTCTCCGGGGGGAGTGAGGAGACCGTGAAACTTGTACCCGTTGCGGCGCCGGGCGATACCGCGTGGCCGCAAATACGAAGGCCGCTGTTATCGTGAGCATTGCGACTTGGTTGAGTAGCTCCACTTTTTGCTCCACGTTGCGCCGCGAACTCAACGCTGCCGCGTTTTGTTTTCGTCAGCAGCGGGTCGGAATTGTCTAAGGCAGGACGCGCGCCATTCGCAGCCGCATTGAATCGGCGCGATTTGCGACTTCCCCCCTTATGCGCAGACGTGGCTCGCCGCACACGTTGTGGCCGCGGGGTGACGCCAATTCGCGCTCCGCGCTTCTAACCCGCGACGCGTCCCGCCCCTCCGCGCTACAATCAACCGAGGAACCATTCATGCCCGACTCCGGACTCAAAATCGGCCGCATCTTCGGCATCCCCATCTACCTGCATGCAAGCTGGTTCATCATTTTTGCGCTGATCACTTTTTCGCTGGTCACTCAGTTCGGCAACGCCTATCCGCAGTGGTCCGAGAGGCAGCGCTGGATGTTGGGCGTGGCCACCAGCCTGCTCTTCTTCGGCTCCGTGCTGTTTCATGAGCTGGCGCACAGCGTTGTGGCGCAGCGCTACAAGATTCCCGTGATTTCCATCACGCTGTTTGTGTTTGGCGGAGTAGCACGCATCGGCCGTGAAGCCCCGACCGCCAAGCAGGAGTTCAATATCGCTATCGCCGGCCCGCTCGCGAGCTTCTTTCTCTCTGGAACATTTTTCCTGCTGACGCTCACTTTCCCGCAGAAGGAGATGCTTGGCGCGCTGGCCGGCTGGCTGTGGGAGATCAATTTCGCGCTGGCAGCGTTCAACCTCGTGCCCGGCTTCCCGCTCGATGGCGGGCGCATCCTGCGCGCGCTGGTCTGGGCTGCCACCAAGGATTACAACCGCGCCTCGCGCATCGCTGCCACCGGCGGGAAGATCGTCGCCTACGCCATGATCCTGGTTGGCGTGTGGGTGGGGCTGGCCGGCAATCTGGTTGGCGGGCTGTGGCTCGCATTGATCGGCTGGTTCCTGCTGAACGCGGCGCAAGCCAGTTACGCGCAGGTAGCCATTCGCAACGCGCTCACCGGGCTGCGCGCCTCGGATGTCATGAACGCGGATGTACCCGTGGTGCGCCGCGACATTTCCATCGAAGACTATGCGAAAGAATTGCTGCAAACCGGGCGCCGCTGCCACTTAGTCGTGGACGACGGCCGCCTCGTCGGCATGATGACGGTTCACGCCGCCGGCAAAGTGCCGCGCGACGATTGGCCGGTCACTTCCATCCAGCACGCCATGCTCCCGCTGGATAAGGTCCGTCACACCCGCGTCGATGAGCCGCTGCTCGCGGTGCTCGAGCGCATGCAAGCCGACGACGTGAATCAGATGCCGGTGGTCAGCGATGGCCGCGTGGTCGGTCTCATCAGCCGCGATTCCATCCTGCGCATGATCCAAACCCGCCTCGAACTGGGCGCGCTGAGCTAGTCGTGCCCAGCGCGGTAGAACCGCAACCAAGAGACGAAGCTGACAGCCGACACCTAACAGCTCACAGTAAGACGATAAACTGTCGGCTGTAGACTGTCGGCTGTGAGCTTCGCGGAGTCCGGCGGGAAATTCGGCGTGCCATACAAAGATTTTAAGCGTCAGTCGTATCTCTCGCTACCAGGGCAGCGGCTTGCTGTCGCGGAAGAAGCCGCCGGTGGGGCCGTCGTCCGGCAGCATAGCGGCCCACAGAATGCCCCTCGCGCCTTCCGGCACTGAGCGCGGCGCATTCTTCCCGCCCATGTCAGTACGTACCCAGCCGGGGCAAACCGAATTCACTAGAACGCCTGAGCCGCGCAGCTCTGCCGCGAGAATCCGCGTGAGCGCATTCAGCGCGGCCTTCGAGATGCCATACGCCGGCGTGCCTGCGCCCATGCTGGCCAGCGACCCGCTCTCACTCGATACATTCACGATGCGCCCGTAGCGCTGCTTGCGCATCAGCGGCGCGCACGCCTTGCACATGCGCCACGCGCCGAGAAGATTTGTTTCCAGCGCGTCGCGCACCTGCGTGAAGTCCGCATCCAGTCCCTTTTGCCAGTCGTCGTAAAGAATCGCCGCGTTGTTCACCAGCACATCGATGCGGCCAAAACGCTTTTCCGCATCGGCCACCGCGCGTTGCACGCTGCTCTCATCGGTCACGTCGAGTTGCACCGCATGAATCCCCAGCCCTTTCGCAACAATTTTCTCGGCGGCCTCCTTGCCTTTTGCAAGATCACGCGCGCCCAGCAGCGCGACAAAGCCCTCGCGCGCAAGTTGCCGCACCACCTCCTGCCCGATGCCGCGGTTCGCGCCCGTCACCAGCGCCACTTTCTGCTGCGCTTTTGCGGATGATTTTTCTTTCAAGGCAATGCTCGGTTTCGGATGCCCACTAGCGGCCGCACACCGCCGGCCACGCCCACCAGATGTGACACCACCCGCGGCACGCGCGCCGCCACACGCACCGCTTGCTTGGCCAGCCACGGATGCGCCGTGAGCCACAACAGCCCGCCGGTCAGCCGCGCGTAATCGCGCAGCAGCGCACACCGCGCCCGGTCAAAGTCATCCAGCCAACTCTGCTCCGTCACGCCATGACGAACGATGTGATGCGCCAGCAACTCCGCGCTCACTAGGGCCTGCGCAATCCCGCCCCCCGTCACCGGGTCGCACGAGCCGGCTGCATCGCCCAGCAGCACGATGCCCGGCCCCGCGCCATTCCGCGCGCGCCCCGAGAGCGGCGAAGTCGCCAGCAACTCGCTCACTTGCTCTGCACCCTCGAGCCGCTCCACCAGTGCGCGGTGCGACATGCACCAGCCGGCGAACGCCCGGGCCATCGTTGCACCGCCAGCGCCCTCGCCGGGCGCAAATGTAGCGCCGGCCTTTAGGCCGGCACTTTCGCGCACAGGCGTCCGATTCGACTCCGCGAATTTCCGCGCGTTGCCCGTCGCGCCGGCGCTTCTCGACTCGCGCACTACTTCCGCATCCGCCAGCGCCGCCACCAGCAATTCATCGCGCGGCAGCGGCGTCACGTAAAGCTCATGCCCCGGCCCAACGAACACATCCACCCACGGTTCCTGCGTCTGCCCGGCCGCCAGCCGAAAATGCGCGCGCATCCCCACGCGCCTGCGCGTGCCGTTCACCGGCGGATTCCAGCCGAGCAACGACCGCGTGCGCGATTGCGCTCCATCCGCCGCCACCACCAATTTCGCGCGTCGCTCCCGGCCCGCCGCAATCACGCCTTCCACGCGCCCGTTTCCGTTGCCGCCCACCAAACCTTCCACCGCGCTACCGGTGAATGCGCACACGCCCGACGTTGCCGCCGCCGCTTCGAACAGCACGCGATCGAAATGCGACCGCCGCTGCGCCAGCCCCATCGCCGGCTGCCCATTCGATGCGGGAAAGCGCCCCAGCGCGACACACTCGCCGCTCACCCGGCCATCGCTTGTGCCAATCTGCATAGCGCCGCCCGTGCGAGTTCCATCATCAACGCCATGTCGCATGCCTTGGTAGCCGCCGCCGATGGGCGTGGTGTTGGTCACACGATAGCGCACGCCATGAAACGCGAACCCGCCGACCGCCTCTTCCAGTCCCAGCCGCCGCAGCACTGCAACCCCTGCCGGCATCACTCCCTCTCCGCACGGCTTCTCCCGCGGAAAGCGCCCGCGCTCGTGCAACTCCACAGCGATCCCCTGCCGCCCCAGCAGGATCGCCAGCGCCGCCCCCGCCGGCCCTCCCCCAACAATGATCACATCCGTCATAAATTCGTCAGCAACAAAAACTGCCTACTCACCAAGCGACAAGCGTACCGCGATTTAGAGCCACCAAAAAGCAAAGGCCGGCAAATTGGCCGGCCTTTTCCTCGAACCTTGTTGACAGTCAGATAGTTAGCTAGTTAAAACCATAGCAGGTGGTTTAGGACCTGCTGGAATTTTCAGCCAGTGCGGGCAACCGCCTGCTTACAGGCACTTCAGTTCTGCACGCACCACACACGGCCATGCGTAACACAGGTGATATTGGTTTTTTCCCAGGAAATTAGCGGACGACCAGCCGTCCCTGACCACTCGTCGGTGAGCCCGACGACCGTGCCGTAATCCGTAGTGCTATTGCTCGTCCAGACGTTGCAGTTCGGAAGGTTTCCTGTGCTGACCGTCTGTGCAAACCTACCTGTACGGATCCAGGCCCCAAGCGTGATAGGCGGGCCCGACCCAGCGTCGGCTTCTGTAGCTCCCAGCGTGGTTTCGTAGCGCAGGTTCGAAGGGTCCATGATCTCCCACATGGAGGCCATGTGATAGCCGGCCACACAAGCGTTAACGGCCTGGCTGCCGTCATAGGTAAGCGGCGTCAGGTAAAAGGCGCGCCGAGTGTCGTTACTCCGCTTGGCGCTCTGCGCGCCGACGCGGAGATCGGACACCACCGTGCCCGCCAGAATCAAAACCAGCGCGACCAGCGTGGCGGTGCCCGCTTTCACAAACCGGGGAATACTCGCAATCGTTCCGAACTGCTTACTCATTTGTTTTTCCTCTTTTCTGCTTCGAATGAACTGCAACCAACTGCGCTTGTTGCCGTGGCAATCGCGCTTGGTTCGGCGCGCATCCTGAGGCAGGCCGGGTTTGACCGCAATAGCGGGCGGCTGTCGGGGCCTTAATTCTCATGTTCCTGTAACCGGCGCGGAACACAGCGGTTGCGCGAAGGTGAGAAAGGCGGCTGCTCTGCGACAGGAAAGCGGGTGTAGAATTCTGCCCTCAGCCTCTGGGGTGCGGGGGCCTCGGAGCCGGTCAGTGATGCAAGAGAAAGTCAGATTTGGCGAGGATTTCGAGCTCGATTTTCGCGCCTACCAATTGCGCCGCTCCGGGCGCGTGCTGAAGCTGGAGCGCATCCCGATGGAGGTGCTGCTGCTGCTCGTGGAGCAGCCGGGCCAGCTTGTCACGCGCGAGCAGATCGTTGAGAAGGTGTGGGGCGAGGGAGTCTTCCTCGATACGGACAACAGCATCAACGGCGCGATGCGCAAGATCCGGCAGGTCCTGAAAGACGATCCCGACAATCCACGCTTCATACTGACCATCGCGGGCAAGGGCTATCGCTTCATCGCGCCGGTGGCGGACGCCGAAGCCGAAACGGAGGCGGCCTCCGGGCGCTCGCCGTCGTCCGGCGTGGACGGGCCGCAAGCCGAGGCCGTAACTCCGATTCGCACGCCAGCTTGGCGACACCGCACCGTCCTGATTGCAACGACGGTTGCTCTGATTGCCACCCTGGCTGTGTGGTTCGAGTGGGACCGGCGTGTGGCGCGTCCGCAGGCTTCCGGTGAAAAACTGATGCTGGCGGTTCTGCCCTTCGAAAACCTCACCGGCGACCCCGCGCAGGACTACTTCAGCGACGGGCTGACCGAGGAGATGATCTCGCAGTTGGGGAATCTCGACCCACAACGCCTCGGCGTGATCGCGCGCACCTCGGTGATGCGCTACAAGCAGAGCCCCGTGCCGCTGGACGGGGTCGGGCGTGAACTGGGCGTGCAATACGTGCTGGAGGGCAGCGTGCGGCGCGAAGCGGACACCGTGCGCATCACCGCGCAGCTCATTCAAGTCAGCGACCAAACGCACCTGTGGGCGCGGCGGTACGATCGTGAGCTGAGCAGCCTGCTGGCCATTCAGGGCGAAATCGCGCAAGCGGTGGCTGACGAGATTCAACTCACGCTCGCGACAGATAGGGATACGGATCGTGATCGTGCCCATCAGGCCTCGCTCTCGCCGGCCGCGGTGGAGGCCTATGACCTGTATCTGCGAGGCCGCTACTTCTGGAATAAGCGAACGGCTCAGGGATTCCAGCAGGCCATCGAATATTTTCAACAGGCGATCGCCAAAGACCCCGGCTACGCGCGCGCCTACGCGGGTTTAGCCGATTCCTACGCCTTGATGAGCAGCTATTTTTTCGCCCCACCTGATGAAGTCATTCCAAAAGCGCGCACTGCGGCGCTCAAAGCGCTGGAACTGGATGAAGGACTCGCTGAGGCGCACACCTCGCTGGCCGTGATCGCCGAGAACTACGATTGGGATTGGCAGACCGCCGAGAAAGAATACCGGCGGGCCATCCAGTTGGATCCCAACTATGCGACCGCCCACCATTGGTACGCTGGATATCTCTCCATAATTGGGCGGTTCGACGAAGCACTCGCGCAAATCGAGCTGGCGCGCCGGCTGGATCCCTTATCGGTGATCATTGCGGCCAATCACGGCTTCATCCTGTATTTCTCGCGTCAGTATGATCGCGCGATCGCGCAGTTCCGCGCCCTACTGGATGAGGAACCGGACTTCCCGCGACGAGCTCACGTTGTGATCTTCGCCTACGTAGAAGTGGGACGTTTCGCGGACGCGCTCGCCGACATCGAAAACTGGCGGCGCGTGGACGACACACCATTAACCTGGGCGTTTGAGGCCTACGTCTATGCCCGCTCGGGCCAGAAAGAGCAGGCTCGGCGCGCCATCGATAAAATGCAGGCGATGAAGCAACGTTGGCCCGCAGATCCGACACTGATGCTGTGGGTGACGCACGCCGGCATGCTCCAAAAGGACAAAGCCTTCGCCTTCCTCGAGAGAGCCTACGCGGAGCATTCCAACGTCCTGGTTGGCCTTAAAGTCGATCCGATGTACGACCCGCTGCGCAGCGACTCGCGCTTCCAGGCGCTGCTGCGACGCATGAACTTCCCCGAGTAGCCTGCCGCGCTGTAGCGCGAGCTTGGTCGTCCTCCTGCGATTTCATCTAGGCAAAGGATGCGCTTCGGTCTCGACGCTCTTCAGATCCAAATCGCGCGAAGCGTGTTCGATGAGGCGGCCTTCAATGGCCTCGCGCACATTGCTCATCAGTTGTCCATAGGATTCGCCCCGAGTGGCGCAGCCGGGAATCGCTGGGACTTCCGCCCGGAACCCGCCTTCTTCCGCTTCATGGACGATCACTTTGAGTTTCATGCGCACACCCCACGATCTCACAGGTAATCGCGGCTGGGGCCTTCGAGGAAGGCGCGCAACTTGCGCGAGCGCGACGGATGCCGCAGCTTGCGCAGCGCCTTGGCTTCGATTTGCCGGATGCGCTCGCGGGTTACGGCGAACGACTGGCCCACTTCCTCGAGCGTGTGCTCGCTCCCGTCATCCAGCCCGAAGCGCATTTTGATCACTTTCTCTTCGCGCGGCGTCAGTGTCTTCAGCACCGACGACGTCTGCTCCTTCAGGTTCAGGTTGATCACCGCTTCCGACGGCGACACCACCGCCTTGTCTTCGATGAAGTCGCCCAGATGCGAATCCTCTTCTTCACCGATCGGCGTCTCCAGCGAAATCGGCTCCTGCGCAATCTTCAGAATCTTGCGCACCTTGGAGACCGGAATGTCCATGCGCTTGGCGATTTCTTCGCTGGTCGGCTCGCGACCCAGCTCCTGCACAAGCTGTCGCTGCGTGCGGATCAGCTTGTTGATGGTCTCGATCATGTGCACCGGGATGCGGATGGTGCGCGCCTGGTCGGCGATGGCGCGGGTGATCGCCTGGCGAATCCACCACGTTGCGTACGTCGAGAATTTATATCCGCGCCGCCACTCGAACTTATCCACCGCCTTCATCAACCCGATGTTGCCTTCCTGAATCAAGTCCAGGAACTGCAAGCCGCGGTTGGTGTACTTCTTCGCGATCGACACCACCAGGCGCAGGTTGGCTTCGATCAACTCCTTCTTTGCGCGCTCCGCTTCGATTTCACCGCGGATGATCAGGTGCAGCGTGCGCTTCAGCTCCAGCGGGCTGACCACCGCCGCGGTTTCGATCTCGCGAATTTCCACCCGCCGCGTGCGCAGCTCCTTGCGCAACTCCAGCGCCGCGTCGCTCTTCGAGGCATCCGCGCGCCGCTCGAGCTTGCCGGCTTCCTTTTCCAGCACGTGGACGCGCTCGACCGTCTGGCGAATCTTATCGATCAGCCGCTTCTTCTCGATGGGGTTGAACTCGATGGCGCGCACCATGTTGGACATCTCGATGCGCGTGCGCGCCAGCCCATAGCGCGCCCGCAAGTACGGCCGCTTTTTCGATTTCGGCGTGCGCTCCAGCTTGTCGGCCTGCTTCAGCGCCTGCTCATAGTGCCGCCCGATCTTGTCCAGATGGCGCAGCACCTGCTTGGTCTTGTTCTCGATTTTCTCTTCGGTGAGCTCCTCGTCGTCGAAAACGACAATCTCTTTGATGGAGCGCGTGCCTTGCCGCAGGTCGTCGCCGATGGCCAGCAATTCCTTCAGCACGATGGGCGAGCGGCTGATGGTCGTCAGCACCATGAGCTGCCCGCGCTCGATGCGCTTGGCGATCGCCACTTCGCCCTCGCGCGTCAGCAGCGGGACGGTGCCCATCTCGCGCAGATACATCCGCACCGGATCGTTGGTTTTTTCCAGCAGGCCCGGCGTCAAATCCAATTCGATTT
>JBOGNS010000553.1:0-4715 GCA_050747305.1 Candidatus Acidiferrales bacterium
GGATAGCGCTGCTCACGCTCACGGCGCTCGAGATTGTGCTGGGCATCGACAACATCGTGTTCCTTTCCATCCTCGCGGGCCGGCTGCCGGAGAAGCAGCAGCCCCGCGCGCGCAAAATCGGCCTGGCAGCAGCGATGATCATGCGCATCCTGCTGCTGCTATCGATCACCTGGGTGATGCGGCTCACCGCACCGCTGTTTACGGTGTTCGGCCAGGAAATTTCCGGCCGCGATTTGATTCTGATCCTGGGCGGGCTGTTCCTGCTGGCCAAGGCCACGCACGAAATTCACAACAAGCTGGAAGGCGAGACCGAGCATGCCGCGGGCGCGAAGCGCGTGACGTCCTTTACATCCGTGATCGTTCAGATCATGCTGCTGGATATCGTGTTCTCGCTCGATTCGGTGATCACCGCCATCGGCATGGCGCGCGACGTTTCCATTATGGTGATCGCGGTGGTCGCGGCCGTAGCGTTCATGATGGTTTTCGCGGGCGCCATCAGCGATTTCGTGAACCGGCACCCCACGGTGAAGATGCTGGCGCTCAGCTTCCTGCTGCTGATTGGCGTGGCGCTGCTGGCCGACGGCTTCGAGCAGCACATCCCCAAGGGCTACATCTACTTTGCGATGGCCTTCTCGGTGTTCGTCGAGATGCTGAATTTGCGCATACGCGCCAAGGCCAAACCGGTGAAGCTGCACTCTAAGTATGAAGATTAGCGTCTAATCGCCGAAGGCCGCGAAGCGCCGGTCGCCAGCCAATTTGAGCGCTTCGGCTGTGGTTTTCAGCCTTCCGGCGTGAAACCTGTTGTCCCCTGTCAGCATCTATGTGAGCATAAGCTGATGTTATCCCGTAGCCGGAGACTCGCCCTCAATTGCGCCTGTAGTGGGTGCTGTCCGAGTGCGTCTAATGGCGCGGGGAGCCTGATCGTCTAGCCGTACATTTCCAGGCTTTTTCTTAAGCCCACCGCCAGGAGAGTAGCTGGCCGGTGGGCTTTTTGTTTTTGTGGCTGTCTATGAACACGACGCCGATAAAAGAAACCAAGGCGCAGCGCGTGGAGCGCCTCAAGCTGGCGAAGAATCCGTGGGAGTGTCTGGCGGAGATCGAGCGCTTCGCGCGCGAGGGACACAACGCCATCCCCGCCGAGTGGCTGAGCACCTATTTCCGCTGGTGGGGGATTTACACGCAGGGTGACGGCGCGGGCGCGCTTGGCGGCGCCGGCGGCGAAGGCAACGCCACGCCATACTTTATGGTGCGCATCCGCATCCCCAATGGCCTGTTGCGGTCGCATCAGTTGCAAACCATCGCCGATGTCACCCGGCGGTATGCGCGCGGCATTGCAGATATCACGGTGCGCCAGAACATCCAGCTTCACTGGGTGACCATCGAAGCGCTTCCCGAGCTGATGCGCGAGCTATGGCGCGCCGGGCTGACTTCGCTGGGCGCCTGCGGAGACGTTACGCGCAACGTCACCGGCTGCCCGGTGGCCGGGGTGGATGCGGAGGAAATATGCGACGCTTCACCGCTGGCGCACGAAGTTACGCGGCTGCTCAACGGCAACGCGGATTTCTACAACCTGCCGCGCAAATTCAAGATTTGCATTACCGGTTGCCGCATGTGGTGTTCTTACCCTGAAATTAACGACGTGGGATTCGCCGCCGTTGCGCGCCACAGCCATGGTGACGAGGAGGTGGGGTTCTCATTGCGTGTGGGCGGTGGTCTTTCCACCGATCCGCACCTGGGCGTGAAGCTCGATGCGTTTGTGCGCTGGCAGCAGGTGGTTCCAGTGGCGCACGCGATTGCGGAAATATTCCGCGATTCGGAAATGCTGCGCCAGAGCCGCGAGCGCGCGCGGCTGAAGTTCCTGTTCCTGCGGGAAGGCTGGACCGCGCAGGCGTTTCAGGAAGAGCTTGAGCGGCGGCTGGGCTTCGCGCTCGATCCCGCGGCGCCGGAGGAGCCGCCGGTGGATGTGTACCGCGACCATGTCGGCATCCATCCTCAAAAGCAGACCGGATACTGCACCGTGGGCGCTGCGGTGCTCAGCGGGCGCATCACGGCGGATCAGGTGGGGGCAGCCGCCGCGCTCGCCGGCCGCTACGCCTCCGGCGAGTTGCGCACCACCAACATGCAGAACCTGCTGGTGATCAACGTGCCCAACGCCAACGCCGAAAAGCTCGCCATGGAGTTGCAGGCCGCCGGCCTCCCCGTGGCCGGCGCTTCGCCCTTCTGGCGCGGCGCCATTGCCTGCACAGGCGCCGAGTTTTGCAAGCTGGCTATTACGGAAACCAAAGGCTTCGCGCGCTGGCTGGTGCACGAGCTCGACGAGCGCATTCCCGGCTTCGACCAGCAGTTGAAGCTGCACGTCACCGGCTGCCCGAACAGTTGCGGACAGCACTGGATCGCCGACATCGGGCTGGAAGGCAAGAAAATGCGCGTGAACGGCGAGATGGTTGACGCCTACTACTTTTGCGTGGGCGGCGCCGTTGGATTACACGCCGGCATCGCGCGTCCGATTGGCTATCGCTGCGCCGCGGCGGAAGTGCCGCAAGCAGTCGAGCGGCTCATGAATCGCTACCGTGAACTGCGGCGGCGCGGAGAGAACCTGCGGCAATTCTTTTCGCGGCACACAGACGAGGAATTACGCACGTTTCTGGCGGGTGAGATTCTCGCAGCCGTGCCACGCGACCCTTCACCTGGGCGCGTGCCGCATGGATTGGAGGGATGACGCCAATGACTCAAATCGAAGCGCAACTTTCATTACAAAGGCCGCTGCCACCCCCGGTGCCGCAACCGATGTGGCGCGACGCCGAAACGGAAAGGCTGTTGCTTCAGATGGGCACCGCAGCGTGGAGCGCCGAGCAAACGTTACGCTGGGGCTTCACGCGCTTCGCTCGCGATGCCGCGATCGTTTCCGCGTTCGGCCCGGAAGGCATGGTGCTGATTGATCTGGCGTCGCGCATTCATCCCGGCTTTCGCCTGATCACCATCGACACAGAGTTCTTATTCCCGCAGACGTACGCGTTGATGGAACAAGTCGAGCGGCGCTACGGTGCGCGGATCGAGCGCATCCGGCCCGCGCTCAGTCCCGAGCAACAGGCGCGCGCGCACGGCGACACCTTGTGGCGCCGTCGCCCCGACCGCTGCTGCGAAATGCGCAAGGTGGAGCCGTTGCGCCGCAAGCTGGTGGAATTGCGCGCGTGGTTCACCGGCATTCGGCGCGATCAGACGCCAGCGCGTGCCGTGGCTCGCCGCGTGGAAAGGGATGCCAAGTTTGGGCTGTGGAAGCTGAACCCGCTGCTGGATTGGAGCTGGGCGCAAGTGTGGGACTACATCCGCGCGCACGATGTGCCGTATAACCCGCTGCACGACGCGAATTACCCCAGCATCGGGTGCATTCAATGCACAAGAGCGGTGCAGCCGGGCGAGGATTTGCGCGCAGGCCGTTGGGCCGGCTTCGAAAAAAACGAATGCGGCCTGCACGAAAGGAGCTAGCGGTGCCGCTGTTTCCCGTATTTCTGAAACTCGAAGGGCGCACCTGCCTGGTAGTCGGCGCAGGGTCGGTAGCCGCGGCGAAAATCCAGAGCCTGCTGCATGCCGGCGCACGGGTGCGCGTGGTGGCGCCGCGAGCATGTGAAGACGTGCGGGCATGTGCCGAACAGGGGTTTGTGGAATGGATACAGCGCGAGTTTGCTCCAGCGGATTTGGACGGCGCGGCGTTGGCGATTGGTGCGACCTCCGATGCCGATGTGAATGCCGCTATTTACCAGCAGGCGCGCGAGCGTGGGGTTCTCTGCAATGTGGTGGATGCGCCCGCGTTGTGCGACTTCTATGCGCCGGCGGTGGTGCAGCGCGGCGACCTGCAAGTCGCTATCGGCACCGGCGGGCATAGCCCCGCGCTGGCGCAGCGTCTGCGTAAAGAACTGGAGGCGAATTTTGGTGCGGAGTGGGCGCCGTGGGTGGCGCGACTCGGTCGCATCCGCGCGCGCCTGTTCCGCCGGCGCATGGACGCGGAGCGCCGGCGCGTGCTGCTACACCGCCTGGCTGGCTGCAGTCCGCACGCTTGGAAAAGGGAGACGAGTTGAGCGGCAAAGTATTTCTGGTGGGCGCGGGGCCTGGCGATCCCGAACTACTGACGCGCAAGGCGTGGCGCGTGCTGCAAGGCGCAGACGTGGTGCTGCACGATGGGCTGGTGTCCGCAGAGGTGCTGGCGTGCGCTTCGCCGCGCGCGCGGATCATTGATGTCGGGAAACGCTGCGGCAACAAAGCCTGCACGCAGCAGGAAATCCATGCATGGATGATTGCCTACGCCGAAGCGGGCCTCGTAGTAGTGCGGCTGAAAGGCGGCGATCCATTGCTGTTCGGCCGCGCGAGGGAAGAGATGGACGCGCTGCGCGATGCGGGCATCGAGTTCGAAGTGATTCCCGGAGTGACGGCGGCGTTCGCCGCGGCCGCCGCCGCGCAAGTCCCGCTCACCGATCGCCGTCGCGCCGCCAAATTGGTTTTTCTAACGAACCACCGTTGCGCAAGTGCGACCGGCGACTGGAGCGGTCTGATTTCGTCCGATGCGACCACTGTGATCTATATGCCGGGCGCGAACTATGCCGACCTGGCCGCCCGATTAGCCGCTGCCGGTTTAAGGCCGGACACTGCCATCGCCATCGTTTCTGCCGCAACCACGCCGCGTCAGCAGATTCACCGCACCACTCTGCGCGACCTCGGCG
>JBOGNS010000554.1:0-3757 GCA_050747305.1 Candidatus Acidiferrales bacterium
GCTGAGCGTAGTGCTGGAGCGCTACCCGGCCACGTTGCAATTAGCGCTGGCCACGCTGCTGGTCTCCATGTTCATTGGCATCCCCGCCGGCGCGTGGGCGGCGCATCGTCGCGGCCGCGCCGCCGACCGTTCCATCGGTTTCTTCACCCTGCTGGGACTTTCGTTGCCGAATTTTGCGCTCGGCCCGGTACTGATTTTGATTTTCTCGATTCAGCTTGGGTGGCTGCCCGTCTCGGGAAGGGAAGGGCCGCAGTACTTGATCCTGCCCGCAGTCACCATGGGCGCGGCGCTGGCCGCGATCCTCACGCGGATGGTGCGCACCTCGATGATCGAAGAGCTTTCCGCCGATTACGTCCGCACCGCGCGCGCCAAAGGCTTGCCGGATTCCCGTGTGCTCTTCCGGCATGCATTCCCCAACGCTCTGATTCCGGTGGTCACGATCATCGGCCTGCAATTCGGGACGCTGCTGGCTGGCGCCATCGTCACGGAAAGCATTTTTGCGTGGCCCGGCGTGGGACGGCTCACGGTGCAGGCAATTCAGGCGCGCGACTACCCGCTGCTGCAAGGCTGTATCCTGATTATTGCGTTTTCATATGTGCTGGTGAATTTGCTTACCGACGTGGTGTATGCGCTTGTGGATCCGCGCGTGCGGCTGCAATGAACGCTCTCCGCCAATTCGTGCGCTCGTCACCGCTGGGGCGCTGGGCGCTGGGTGTCAGCGCCGCGCTCGTCTTGGTTGCTCTGTTTGCTCCGTGGCTTGCTCCCGATGACCCTGCCGCGCAAAATCTGCCGGGGCGCCTGGAACCGCCATCCGCCAAGCACTGGTTCGGAACCGACGAACTGGGCCGCGACGTGCTCACCCGGGTGATCTTCGGCGCGCGCGTTTCCATCACCGTTGGCGTGAGCGTGGTGCTCTCCTGCGCCGCGCTCGGCCTGCTGATGGGATCGGTTTCCGGCTATTTTGGCGGCTGGTTTGATCGCGCGACGAATGCCATCTTGATCAACGCCTTTCTCTCTTTCCCCGGCATCCTGCTGGCCATTGCCTTCGCCGCGTTCCTTGGACCGGGGCTGGAAAAAGTGGTGCTCGCACTCACCATCACCGGATGGGCTGCTTATGCGCGGCTGGCGCGGGCGCAGGTGCTGAAGGTCAAAGAGCTTGATTACGTGCTGGCGGCGCGCTCGCTCGGCGCATCGCACGTCCGCATCCTTGCACGGCATCTGCTGCCCAACATTCTGCCGCCGGTGTTGGTGCAGGCCACCATCGGCATGGCGTCGGCCATTCTTGCGGAATCGACACTGAGCTTCCTGGGGCTCGGCGTGCTGGCGCCGATGCCGAGCTGGGGCGCCATGGTCAACGACGCACGCGGCCACCTCTTCGACGCGCCACACTTGCTGCTGTTTCCGGCGCTGGGCGTCATGCTCGCCGTTCTTGCGTTTAACCTGCTGGGCGACGCGCTGCGCGACTGGCTCGACCCGCGCACGCGCTCCTATCTCGTCACTCTCGACCTGCTGCGCTGAGGAAGGTGGCCTTGTCGAAAAAAACATCGGGGAGCCGTGTGGCTCCCCGATTTGACTTTGTACTCACCGTCTCGGCGTCGTTTGGTCCGATTCCATTTCGAGCAGCCTGGCGGCTGGCTCAAGAATCAGCGGCGTCGACGGCGGCACGCACCGCATGCGCGGTGTGTCTCTTTTGTTTTTGCCTCTGAGTCCGGTGGAGTCATCGCTCCTCCCTTACTCAGTCACTTCTCACATACGCCCGCGGAGTGGCGGACGCAAGCGGAAGAGAAAGCGAAGATCGCGGCTTGTGGAAAAGCAGCGTGTGATCCTCGGCGTGCTGCCGCCCTGCGCATGCCTTTACGAGCGCAGCAAGTCGAGCACCGCTTGATTCCATCCCGCAGGGCCGGGTGCGGAGGCGCGAACAGCGCGCGGCAGCCGCTTAAGCATTGCCTCATCGTGCTTGCCGCCGGGAGCGGGGAGTACAATCGCCGTTCCCGCCGCTTCGAGCATCGGCAGATCGTTGGCGCTGTCACCGAGCGCGACGGAACGGAGTCGCGCCGAACCGCGCAACGCGTCGCGATATAGGCGCATCAGCCGCTGCACGGCGCGGCCCTTGTCGCTGCCCGCGAAGAGGTGCCAGAAGCGCCCGCCCCGCTCGACGCTCAGCCCTCGCTGCTTGGCCAAGGCCACGAAGCGCCGCTGTTGTTCGTCGCTGCCGGCAAAAAAAAACGGTTCGTCGAATTCGCGCTGCCGCGCGAGTTCCGCCTCGCGTGGCGAGAGGCCGGTGTTCTGCGCCACCTCGCGCGCGCTCATATGATGGAAGCCGACCACGGTGACCCCTGCTTCCTCCGCCACTTCGTCCAGCGCCTGCGTGATTTCCACGTAAGGGCGCGCCAGTGCGATGCACATGTTCTGATGGCCGGCCGGGGCCGAGTCCGCGACTTTTTGTGGGAAGTAGCCGCGCGGGTAAAAGATGCCTCCGCCATTTTCCGTCACGAAGGGGTGGCTATTCCCCATTTTGCGCCGAAGGACTTCCACCTCGGCGCGCGTCTTGCTGGTGACGAAGACCAGCGGCAGCCGCCGCCGCTCCAGTTCGTGCAATGCCTCCTCCGCTGCGGCCCACGAATAGGAATCGTGGTCGAGCAGCGTGCCATCGAGGTCGGTGAAGAAGATGGTGTCAATCGCGCGCACAAGCAAAGTAAAAGAGTGAAAAGGTTAAAGAGTTAAAGAGGCCAGGGTCAGTGGAAGCGATCGGAGTGGCAGACATCCCCAAGGTGCTTCAACTCTTTAACTTTTTCACCCTTTCACGCTGTCAGAGATGCCGAAATACATCCTCCTCTTCTCCCTTGGGCTTTGCCGCCTTATCGCGCAACCATTCGCGGACGAAGTCACGCGCGCCCAAGCCGAATGCCAGGGCGCCGGCCAGCACCAGCCCGCCAAAGAGAATCGCGAAGCTGATTTGCAGCGCCGTCTGGCCGATGCGCAACTGCTCCAGCGCGATCACCACCGCGAGGAACATCACTAGCACACGAACCCCGCCGGCGATCAGGCGCGCTGCGCCCCATTGCGCGTTCACGGCAGCCAGCAGGGCCGCACGGGCGAGAAACCGGCTAATGGCGGCTCCCAGCAGCAGCACCAGCGCGGCGGTGATGATGTCCGGAATGTAGCTGATGAAGCGCTCCACCAGCGCCTGCGTCATCTGGCCGCCAGCATAAAGCGCCATCAGGATCACCAGCAGCCACACCAAGCTCTGCACCATGCGCGCGGCGAAATCGCTGGGCGAGCGAAACACCGCAGCGCCGGCGAGCGTGCCGGCGGTCCCGGTGCTATCCACCGTGCGGTCGAACTTCGCCGCAACCAGCAGCTTGTACACCAGCACGCGCACAATGTAGGCGAGCGCGCCGCCAATAATCAGGATCACCACGACCACGATCAGCGGCGCCATCACCGCGGCAAATTGTTCGGCCAGCCGGTTGAACGGCTCGAGGAAGGTTCGCTCAAAGAAGTTTTGCATGGCCCTGCTCCTTTTGCGGAGATGCGCCCCAGCGCTCCATGAGGTAAGGCTTTTCGGCTTCAAAGACGCCCGCGAGCTGATCGATTCGCTGTTCGACTTCCGCCGGCCCGGCGTCGCGCATTTCGCTTACGAACGATGCAGTACGGCCCATGTAGAGCGGCACCAGCGACTGCATCAGGTGGCCGCGATCAATCACGCGGTTGCGATGCGCGACCGCAAACTCGTAGATCACGTGCACCCATAGAG
>JBOGNS010000555.1:0-5467 GCA_050747305.1 Candidatus Acidiferrales bacterium
CCTGAATCCCTATCGCATCGCGCAATTGCAGTTCGATATCGCTGCTGAGCACCTGAAGCTCGATCCCGGCCTGCGCCAGGTGTTGCGCACGCCCAAGCGCGTGCTGGAAGTCTCTGTGCCCACGAAAATGGACAACGGGCAGGTGCGCGTCTTCACCGGCTTCCGCGTTCAGCACAACGTGGCGCGGGGTCCCGCCAAGGGCGGCATCCGCTATCACCCCGGCGTCACGCTCGACGAAGTGAAGGCGCTAGCTTCGTGGATGACGTGGAAGACCGCCACCGTCAACATTCCCTATGGCGGCGGCAAGGGCGGCATGATCTGCGACCCGAAGAAAATGAGCAAGAGCGAACTGGAACGCATGACGCGCCGCTTCACCAGCGAGATTCTGCCGATCATCGGGCCGGATCAGGATATTCCCGCGCCCGACGTGTACACCGATGCGCAGACCATGGCGTGGATCATGGACACCTACTCGATGACGCGCGGCTATTCGTCGCCCGGCGTGGTCACCGGCAAGCCGCTTTCGTTGGGCGGGTCGCCGGGGCGCAACGAAGCAACGGCGCGCGGCTGCCTGTTTGCCGTGGAAGAGGCGTGCAAGATAAAAAAGATGCCGCTGCGCGGCGCCACCGTGGCCATTCAGGGCTACGGCAATGCCGGGGCCATCGCGGCAAAACTGTTCGCGGAGAAGAAAGCGAAAATTGTGGCCATCAGCGATTCGCGCGGCGGCGTACACAACTCGCGCGGCATCGATCCGATGAAAGCGCTGCGCTATAAGGAGCGCGCCGGCACCGTGGTGGGCATGCCCAGCACGTCACGCATGTCCAATGACGACCTGCTCACCATGAAGTGCGACATTTTAATTCCCGCGGCGCTGGAAAACGTAATCACTCTGGACAACGCGGATCTGATCAAAGCCAAAATCGTAGCGGAGGCCGCCAACGGCCCCACCACGCCGCGCGCCGACGAAATCCTCGCGCGCAAGGGCATCTTCCTGCTGCCGGATATTCTGGCCAACGCCGGCGGCGTCACCGTCAGCTACTTCGAGTGGGCGCAGAACCTGCAAGGCTTCTGCTGGAGCGAGCAGCAGGTGAACGCGCAGTTGCAGGCGGTGATGCAGCGCTCGTTCAATGACGTCTACGAAATCGCGCGCCGTTACCGCACGCACATGCGCACCGCCGCCTATGTGCTGGCCATCGGCCGCGTCGCCGACGCCTTCCTGGTCCGCGGCCTCTTCCCGTGAACGCGGCAAGTTCGGGCAGAGACAGGGAACGCCAAACACCTTGATTGTGACTGCATGTGGCAGCGGTTGGTCGCAGGCGAAGCGGGAGCCGGTGGAGCTTCAGGCGGAGGGTGCGCCCTTCATGCGCGCGCCCACCACCACGCCGATGGCGCCAAGCAGCGGATTGAGCAGCGCCACCCACATCGGCTGCCGAGCATTCTGCATGGCTTCCAGATTGGGCACGTCGCCAGTACGCACCGTGGGGCGCATGTCCGCTGGCGCCATGGCCATAGCACCCGCCAGCGCGAAGCCGAGCACCAGCACCACAACGGCCAGCGCGTGCGCGGCTTTCATGCGGCGCGCGATCCAGACGGCGGTGCAGCCCCCCGCCATCGCGCCGATGAACCCCAGGACGAAGCTCACCACCAGCCACTGCGTCGAAGCTTCATAGGTTCCCGGCTGAAATGCGCCGTCCGCGCCCATCGCCAGATACGCACCGGAAAAAGTAAGAAACACAAACGCAAACATAACCACGTAGCCCAAAACCACAGCCAGGATCAAGCGACCCATTTGCGTTGCTCCTTCGGTGAGGATAACGGCGCCGCTATGTCGCTGTGCCGCCGAGTGGCGCAACCCTACCGCACGCCTTCTGCGTGGTCAAGCAAATCGATAAGGCTAACGGGTCCCGCTGGACCGTATTTTACGAAAAACGCCGCACGGCGCACGTTCCCTTGACCGTGGCTCGAGTTAGCCGCAGAATGAATGCACTCGCGTGGGCGTGTAGCTCAGTTGGGAGAGCACCTGCTTTGCAAGCAGGGGGTCGCCGGTTCGAGCCCGGTCACGTCCACCAATCCAATCAACGACTTGCAGAGACCGTTGGCCCGCGCTGGCGGTCGTCCAATACACCTGACACGCTGATTAAACTCGCGTTCGCGGTTCAGCAAGGCATAGGAGCGAGAGCCCTCACTACTTGCGCACTGCAAGCGACGCACCGAGAAAGCCACGGGCAGCTTCGCTTGTCCATCCTTCTGAACCGCGCTAGAGTGATTGATTCGTGAGCGCACGGGCACAAATTGGTTCGGAGCAGTCTCTCGCGGCGCGTTACGAGACGCTCTTTCGCGTTTCGCAGGCGATCAGCGCGCATCGCGAGCCGCAGGAATTGTTTCGCACCCTGGCCACCGAGTTGCGCAGCGTGGTGCAGTTCGACGGCATCGGAGTGGTCCAATACGACGACGCCGGCAACAAAGTGAAGTGGCACCTCGGCGTGAAGTGCCCGCAGTCGGAAAGCTCCCCCTATCCGGAGCTGCCGAAGGAAGAAACCATCACTTGGTGGGTGTACCAGAACCAGCAGCCCTTCGTGATCGAGTCCACGCACAGCGATATGCGCTTCCCGCGCATGATGGAGCAATTGCGCGGCTATGGAGTGCACTCCGCGTGCGTGCTCCCTCTGACCACCGCGCATCGCCGCTTGGGCTGTTTGGTCATCGGCAGTCACGTGCCGCTTACCTATTCCGAGGACGAAGTGCGCTTTCTCGGCCTCGTCGCGCACCAGGTTGCGGTGGCCATGGACGACGCGCTGCACCTGGATGCGTCGCTGCGCGCGCAGAGCGAGCTGCAGCGCGAGAAGGACCGGCTGAAGCTGTTACTCGACTTGAATAACAGCGTGGTTTCCAACCTCGAGCTGCGGGAGTTGCTGCGCGCCATCTCCGCCAGCGTGCGCCGCGTGATGCAATGCGACGTAGCGGGGGTGGACCTGCTGGACGCGGAAACCAACCGCCTGCGCATCTTTGTGCTGGATTTCCCCGAGAGCAAAGGCTTCTTCCACGAGGAAATGGTGGTGCCGGTGGACACGGCGCCGGCGGAAGTGATTCGCACCGGCAAGCCGCTGGTGCTGGGCCTGCCCGACCAGGCGCGCATGAATCCGGAGCAATACCAGCGCCTGCAAGCCGAGGGCATCAAATCCGGCTGCCTCTTACCGCTGCTCGGCCGCAGCCGCGCGCTCGGAGTCTTGGCGTTGGCCAGCCGTCAGGAAAATGCGTTTACGCAGGAGGATGCGGATTTCCTGATGCAAGTGGCCAGCCAGGTGGCCATCGCCGTGGATAATGCTCTGGCCTACGAACAGACAGCCGAACTAAAAGAGAAGCTGCGCACGCTGTTGGACGTTTCCGAAGCCATCGCGATGAACCGGGACCTGAACGCGCTGTTCCGGGAGCTGGCGCAGCGGCTGCCGCGCATCGTGCCGTTCGATTACATCAACTTGGTGCTGCATGATCCGGCGGCCGATGTGATGCGCCTGCACGTGCTGATTGCGCCGGAAAGCAGCACGATCAAGCCCGGGCTGACATTGCCGGTCGATGGGTCTTCTTCCGGATTGGCGTGGAAGACGCAGCAACCGTTGATGGTCGAGGACGTGGCGCAGGAAACGCGCTTTCCCCAACTGACCCCGTTGTTGCTCGAGAATGGCGTGCAGTCCTTTTGCACCGTCCCGCTGACTACCGCGCTGCGGCGCCTGGGCGCTATGGCCTTTGGGAGTTTTCAAAAACGAGCGTATCAGCGGACAGAAGTCCAGTTCATGCAGCAGGTGGCCAAGCAGGTAGCCATTGCCGTGGACAACGCGCTGGCCTACGGGCAGATCGCTGAACTCCAGGAGAAGCTGGCGCAGGAAAAACTCTATCTCGAAGACGAAATTCGCACTGCCATCCACTTCGAGGAATTCGAGGAGATTATCGGCAAGAGCGCCAAATTGCGCCAGGTGCTGCACGATGTGGAGACCGTCGCGCGCAGCGATTCCACCGTATTAATCCTCGGCGAAACGGGAACCGGCAAAGAACTGGTCGCACGGGCCATTCATGACCGCAGCGCGCGCAAGCCGCACGCTTTCGTAAAGCTGAATTGCGCCGCCATCCCCACCGGCCTGCTGGAGAGCGAACTGTTCGGGCACGAGAGGGGCGCCTTCACCGGCGCGATCACGCAGCGCATCGGCCGCTTCGAGCTGGCGCATCGCGGCACCGTGTTTCTCGACGAGATCGCCGAGATTCCTCTCGAATTGCAGCCGAAGCTCCTTCGCGTGCTGCAAGAGCGCGAATTCGAGCGGCTGGGCAGCGCCGCGACGCTGCGCACCGACGCGCGCCTGATCGCCGCCACCAACCGCGACTTGCAGGCGCGGGTAAACGAAAAGCAATTCCGCGACGATCTCTTCTACCGCTTGAACGTGTTTCCCATCCGCGTGCCCCCGCTGCGCGAGCGCGCGGAAGACATTCCGGTGCTGGTGCGGCATTTTGCCGAGCAGTTCGCGCGCCGCATGAAGAAAAGCGTCGAGTCCATCCCGTCGGAAACCATGAATGCGCTCTGCCGCTACGACTGGCCGGGCAATGTGCGCGAGCTTCAGAACGTGATCGAGCGCGCCGTGATCCTCTCGAAAGGCCCTGTCTTGCGCGTGCCGCTCGCCGATCTGTTGCGAGTGCCCGCCGTGGAAGCGAAGAATCGCGCAGCGGCCCCGGCAGTCGCCAACGGCACGCTGGAAGAAGCAGAACGGAAACACATCCTCGCCATCCTCGAAGAAACCAAATGGGTCCTCGCCGGCGCCAACGGCGCAGCCGCGCGCCTGGGCATGAAACGCTCCACCCTACAATTCCGCATGCGCAAGCTCGGCATCTCGCGCCCCGCGCGGCCCGACTGACGCTAGGCGCGCGCCACCAAGCCTCGCCAAACACGTCCGCGGATTCTCTCTGACATGAGGGGCCGTTTTCCCGGGGCGCGCCCTAAGATCAGGGCCGAAACCGCACAGGCTAGAACGCCTGTGCTACTTGTGGGCGTGATTTTTTCGCGGCGGTGACGGCGGAGGTGGCGCGAGTGAGCAAGTCGGGCGACTTCAGGCGTTGGCATAGTGCTGCAAAATTTGGGCGCGGGCCTTTCCAGCGCAAATCTTCGACTGCGTCAAAGACGGGCACATCCAGTCGCAGGGTCGCCAAGGTGCGAAACAGCAAGGCATCACTCCACATGCTGAACAGTGATGTGGAGAGCGGGCGGGCCCTGCGAATGGATGGATGCCATTGCTGCCAATCCTTGGGAATGTCTTCCAGGTGCGGGTACTGGGATAAAACCAGCGCCGCAGCCTTCGGGCCCCATCCCGGCACGCCCGGAACGCCGTCCGCGCTGTCGCCCACCACCGCCAGGTAGTCGGGAATGGAGTGCGGCGGCACGCCGAACTTGGCTACCACGCCGGCTTCGTCGCGCACGGTATTGTGC
>JBOGNS010000556.1:0-7308 GCA_050747305.1 Candidatus Acidiferrales bacterium
GGGTGGTCGCGCGGCGTGGCGTCCACCGAGCCGAAGTCGGTGCTCATTTGCCCGCGCAGGTCGGCGAGTTTGGCGTTGATACCGTGGTGCGAAACGGCGGTAAGCAGCAGCATCGCGATCACACAAATCGTAGCGGGGCGCGCCAGCCCGCTCACGCTGCGCCCAGCTATAACTGATGCCGCCAGATACAACGCGCCGCAGGCGTAGCCCAGCAGGTGGAGGCGCGCCAGCGCCATGCCCACCACGTTGCCGGCCACCTCGCGCGTGGGCATGGTGGCGACTGCGCCGGGCGCCAGCAGCGCCATCACCGCCAGCGCAATGGCATCATCTTTGCCCTTGATCACGCCGCCGATGGCGCGCTGGAGCGCGGCAATTTGTGTCGCTGTGTTAGGCTTGTTTGTCATCGCAGGTTATGTATCGCCGACAGGCGGCAACTCAAAATTCGAAGCTCGAAATTCGAAACTCGCTACGCCGCGTAGCCAAGTAGACGATTTTCAAATTTCGATTTTGGCGCCGCTTCGCCGCATGAACCGGCCCTGCTGCAAGTTGAATTCAATCATCGCTTCTGCCAAAATGAATCCGCGTGGGCGACTAGCTCAGTTGGTTAGAGCGCTCCCCTCACACGGGAGAGGTCTAAGGTTCAAGTCCTTAGTCGCCCACCATTTCTTCGCCAGCGCCTTCGCTTCGATTTTAGACGAATACCAGAGTAAGAACCATCATGATAGACGCGCGAAATTCGAGGATCGAAACCCGAAGATCGGAGACCAGGAGCGATCCAAATGTCAGGACCAAGAGAAGTGCTGCCTGAAAAAGGAGCTGAAATCCTTGCCCCGGGAAGCCGATTGAAATTCACTCTCAACGACCGACAGGAACTGGAGATATTCGGTAACAGTAAGGGGCTGAAAGCACTCGCGGCCATTTGTTCTGGCCTTAGCGAATCCACGGATTGCAATCACTACCATTTGGACCAGGATTTTTGGGGGACCGAACCCGGTTCTATTCCGGTAACCATTTCTCGGCAAGAGCAGCTTTAGAATTCTCTTCACAAGGTCAACGAATTTCGAATCTCCAGTTCTTGTCATGACGACGATTCTTAGGTTTCTCCAGGTGCTTTCGCTCGGCGTGTGGGTGGGCGCAGCATTCTTCGTCGGCTTGCTGCTAGCGCCGGACGCGTTCGCCACGATGCCGACGCGCGAGTTGGCGGGCAACGTGGTGGGCATGGCGCTGGCGCGACTGCACCTGCTGGGCTACGCCTGTGGCGCGCTTTACCTGGTGGCTTCAGCGACCGCGGCGCGCGGCTTCGCAGGGCTGGTGCGGCCTGCGGCGATTTGCGTGGTCGTGATGCTGCTGCTCACCGCTGTCTCGCACCACGGCATCAACGCCAAACTGGCTGACCTGCGCGCGCAAATGACCGCCGACTTCGGCTCCGTAGACGCCACGCCGCGCGACCACCCGCTCCGCTCCAGCTTCGGCCGCCTGCACGGCATGTCCTCCGCCATCGAACTTGTTGTGCTGCTGCTTGGCGCTGTCGCCCTGTATCTAACGCTGCGGCGGTCAACTTAGAAGAAACTAGAAAAATAGAAAAGAGAAAATAGAAAAGCGAACCGAGCTTGATTCAGTGAAGTCGAATCAGCGCAGGTGTGTTCTTTCTATTTTCTCTTTTCCATTTTCTCTTTTCTCTTTTTTCCTCGGTGTCTCAAGGCTCAGTGGCCAATTTCCATCCATGCTAGACTGCGCACGCAATGAAGACCGGCATCATCGGGCTGCCGCAAGTGGGGAAGACCAGCCTGTTTCAAATTCTTACGCATGCGCATTTGGACGCGCGGGCTGCGCACGGCATGCACGTGGGCGTGGCTAAAGTGCCCGACGAGCGCCTCGATAAGCTCGCCCCTCTCTACGCGCCGAAGAAAATTACGCATGCCACGGTGGAGTATGTTGACGTGGGCGGGTTGGTACACGACCGCGCCAAAGATTCCGCATATCTCACGCAGCTTCGCCAGGTGGACGCGCTGGCGCACGTGGTGCGCATGTTCGACGATGCAGCTAACCCGCATCCCGCGGGCAAGCTCGATGCCGTTCGCGATGTGGATAGCGTCGAGCTGGACCTAATGCTCAACGACCTCGAACAAATCGCGCGCCGCACCGAGCGCCTGGAAAAAGACCTGAAGAAAAAGCCCGACCCGGCGCTGGAGCGCGAGCTGGCTCTGCTTACGCGCTGCCGCCAGTCGCTGGAAGCGGAAAGACCGCTGCGCGAACTCGACTTTCACGCCGACGAGGCAAAAGTTCTGGGCAGCTTTATGTTCCTTTCGCAAAAGCCGATGCTTTACGTCATCAACCTGAGCGACAGCGAAGCGCCCGACGTGGACCGCGTTGCGGAGAAGTTTGGCCTCGAAAAACTTGCCACGCGCCCGCACACCGCGGTGGTCGGAATCTGCGGCCGCATCGAAGCCGAACTCGCCGCGCTCGACGACGGCGAAGCCGCCGAACTGATGCAAGCCTACGGGTTAAAGGAGTCCGGCCTCACGCGGCTGATTCGCGCCACCTACAAGCTGCTCGGCCTGATTTCATTTTTTACTTGCGGTGAAACCGAATGCCGCGCGTGGACCATCGAGCGCGGCAGCACCGCGCACGTCGCGGCCGGCGCCATTCACACCGACATCCAGCGCGGCTTCATCAAAGCAGAAGTCGTGCGCTGGGATCATCTGCTGGCCGGAGGCGGCACTGCCGGCGCGCGCGAGCAAGGCCACTTCAAGCTGGAAGGGAAAGACTACGTGGTGGAAGACGGCGACACGATTCTCTTCCGCCACATCGGATAGAGAAAAAGATTTCACCGCAGAGGACGCAGAGGACGCAGAGGCTTTAATGGATCTAAATCAAATTAGTGGGGCGATTGTCGGCGCGGCGATGAAAGTGCATTCCGCGCTTGGTCCGGGAATACAACATTTCACCGCAGAGGACGCAGAGGACGCAGAGGCTCTCATGGATCTGAACCAAATTAGTGGAGCTGTGGTTGATTCGGCGATGAAAGTGCATTCGGCTCTCGGGCCGGGGCTGCTCGAGAGCACGTACGAAGCCTGTTTGGTTCACGAGCTTCGGAAGCGCGGCTTGAAGGTCGCAACGCAAGTTTCGCTCCCGGTCGCGTATGATGGCGTGCGAATTGACGTGGGCTATCGGATTGACCTGCTTGTAGCCGATGCGGTTGTCGTGGAGCTGAAAGCGATTGACGCCCTGTTGCCAATTCATCAAGCACAATTGCTTTCCTATTTGAAACTCAGCGGGAACAAGCTCGGGCTGCTCATCAATTTTAACGTTGTTCATCTGAAGAACGGCATCCGAAGGATGGTGAACCATCTTTAGTCTTCCTCCGCGACCTCTGCGTCCTCTGCGGTGAAATGCTATTCATGAATGGCGCGCAAAACTCGCACACGTGGCTGGCATTGGCGCTCGGCTTGACAGCCGCTGCTGCCAACGTTGCCGGCGGGTTGCTGGTGGCGCGGCGGGAGTGGTCGCGCGCGTGGCTGAAGTACTTTATTGCGCTGGGCGCGGGCTTCATGCTGGGCGCATCGTTTCTGGAAATGGTGCCGCAAGCGATGGAGCTCAGCGGCGAGATTGCCTTGGTGCTGGTGCTGGCCGGCTACTTTCTCGTGCACTTTTTCGAGCACACGCTGGCGCCGCATTTCCATTTCGGCGAAGAAACCCACGTGGAAGAGCTGGCGCACGCGCATGTGCCGTACACGGCGCTCGCCGGTCTGATGATTCACGCGTTTTTCGACGGCGTGGCGATTGCCTCCGGCTTCCTCGTCTCGGAATATCTTGGCGGCATCGTGTTCGTCGCGGTGTTCCTGCACAAGCTGCCGGAAGGATTTACGGTGGCGTCGCTGATGCTGGCCAGCGGACAGGGGCGGCGCATGGCGCAACTTGCGTCGGTGCTGCTCGCGGCGGCGACCATTGCGGGTGTGCTGCTGATGAGCTTCGTGCCCGCGCAAGTGGGATTCGCGCTGGCGCTTTCTGCCGGCGTCACCATTTATGTTGCGGCGTCCGACCTGATGCCCGAAGTCAATAAAGAGCCGGGCGTGCGCATGGCGTTCGTCGTGTTTCTCGGGCTGGGCGCCATCGTCGCGCTGCACTATCTGCTCCATGTCTAGTCGTTTTGTGAAACTTCTTTGGTGTTTTCCGGGACGGAGACGCACCCCGTGCTATGATTTAAGAACGAGAAAGGACCGAGAATGGCCGGAACACACACCAGCTACGGCGAGAGGATCGTCCGAGATCCGCAAATTTGCGGAGGCGAACCTGTCTTCCGGGGCACGCGCGTGACCTTGCGAACGGTGCTGGCCAGCCTGGCTGCCGGCGATTCGCCCGCCGAAATCCTCGCCAGCTTTCCCACCTTGACAACCGAGGATATCCAGGCCGCGGTCGCATTCGCGGCAGCATCGGCCGAAGAGGACTTGCCGGTGCCAGCCGTCCCGCCGATTCGATGAGAATCAAGCTCGACGAGAATCTTCCAGTCCTTCTCGCACCTTCACTGAGGGCTCTTGGCCACGACGTGCATACGACTCAGGAAGAGGACCTCGCTGGGTGGGAGGAGCTACGGCCGGGACCTGCGATGAAGCTAGCCGGCCCGCTTGCTGCTCGCTCGGTGGGGCTTCGGCTTGGTCTTGCTCTTGCTCTGGCCCTTGAGATTGAGCGCCACTGCAGCGCGGATGAGGTCCTGCAAGGCCGCCTCATCGACCTTGTCGCCTTCGTGGATGTCGATGGCGCGCCTGGCATTCCCGTCGAGGCTGGAGTTGAATAGACCTGAAGGGTCCTGCAACGCGGCTCCCTTGGGGAATGTCATCTTGACGACGTTCTTGTACGTCTCTCCCGTGCAGACGATGCCGCCGTGGGACCAGACGGGAGTTCCCGGCGATGTTGGCTTGACCCACTTCCACTCTTCGACGATCGCAGGGTCTGCCGCGTGTATGATTTGGCGCACTTTCGCGAGCGTCTTCCCGCGCCAGTCCCCAAGTTCCTTGATCTTCTCGTCGATGAATGCATAGGCAGATTCCACCGGGACGGGCCTTTTCATGTACAGCTCCAATTCTCGCACCTAATTTTAGCGGCGCGCAGCGTCACCTGCAACCTCCGCAAGTGGAAGCCTCTTCTGGTTCGATAGCAGTTCGGAAAGGTGGTGCTAACCCGCGTGCGGGATTAATAGATGATTGGAATGATCTTGAATGCATGACTATCGCAAATTCAAAGTCAGCGTCAACGGGAGGATAGGTCGCACAGCCCGCCTTTCCGAACGTCTACGAAGATACATTATGCTAACCGCCCGACGGTCCTAATCGTTCCTATCGCCCATGAGGATAGCCTCCTGCTTCAAGCCTCCTCGATTCCGTGGCCGACAAGTGGAAAACAGGTGCACAGTTGCGGAGACGGGAAAGCAAGCGCAAAATCCTATCTGGCGATATCTAGCGCAAACGGCCAATATCATTGCGCGCGCTGGTAATAGATGTTGCGCGGGCCGCAATCGTTTTGCGCTGGCGCAAATGAATCACAAGTTCGGCAACAACGTGGGGAATGTTATCGCCCCCAGGCTGAAGGGAGTTGCGTCGTGGCGGCAGGACGTGTCGTCATCGTCGGGGCGGGGCCCGCCGGAGCGGCTCTCGCTTACCTGCTTGCCCGACGTGGGGTGGGGGTCACGCTGCTGGAGCGGCACCGCGACTTTGCGCGCACTTTCCGCGGCGACGGGCTGCAACCCAGCGGCATTGACGCCTTCGACCAGATGGGGCTCGGGGACCGGCTCCGCCAGCTCCCCCGGGCCATCATCAACGCCATCGACCTCTACCAGGGGGGCCGGCGGCGGGCCCGGATCGCGACCGAGTCGCTGGGCTTCATCGGCTGCTTCGTCCCCCAGCCGGCGGTCCTCGCCATGCTCACCGAGGAATCTCGCAAGCACGCGTCCTTCCAGCTTCACATGGGGACGGCAGTCCGGGACCTGATACGAACGGGGGAGCGCGTCGTGGGGGTGCGGGCCGATGGGCCGGACGGGCCGCGCGACCTCTTAGCTGATCTGGTCATCGGCACCGACGGCCGTTACTCGACGGTCCGCAAGCGGGGAGCTTTCACCGAGCTGCCGTCGGCGCAGCACTTCGACGTCCTGAACTTCATGGTCCCCTTTCCCGACTTCTGGCCCGACCGGACGACCGTGCGCCTGGAACTGGGCCCCGGTTGTCTCACGGGAGGCATACCGACGGCCGACGGCCGGCTGTGGGTGGGAATGACCATTCAGAAGGGGCAATACAGGGCGCTGCACGCCGCCGGGCCGGACGGACTCACCGAAGAGTTGCTGCACCGCACCTCGCCCGACCTGGCCGCGCACCTGCGCGCGAACGCCGAATCGCTCAAGCACCCGGTGTTGCTCGATGTTATCGTCAACCGCCTGGAGACCTGGACGTCCCCGGGTCTGCTGCTCCTCGGGGACGCGGCGCACCCGATGGCGCCCAACGGGGGGCAAGGGATCAACATGGCCTTGCGGGATGCGCTGGTCGCCGCCAATCACCTGTGCCCGGTGCTCACGCGCGGCCAGGCCGCCGCCATCGACGCCGCCGCCCGGCAGGTCGTGGCGGAGCGGATGCCGGAGATCGTCGCCATCCAGGAGCACCAGCGGAAACAGACCCAGACCTTCCTGCGGTCGGACCGCTTCTCGTCACGGCTGGCAATGCGACTTCTCCCCCTGCTCGCGAGGAGCGGCGGCCTGCTCCGCCTGCTGGCCGGCAAGCGACTCCAGAGCTTGCAGAATGGCGTTGTGCCAGTGCGGTTGACGGCCTGAGGCGGGGCGAGAGTCGGAACGTTAGTAGTACAGAGGAAGCCCCTGGCGGCGCTACGGGACCCAGCCGGGCACGGCGGCCGCCTGCCGGAACCACGCCGCCAACTGCGCCTCGTCGAGTTGGTCGTGCTCGTAGATGTCGAGGTAGCGCACTTCCTGTTGCTTGGACTCGCCCGGCGGGAGAGGAAGCAGCGACATGCCGCGGAAGAACCCCACCTTGACGTACCGCGTGAGGCAACGGATGGCGAGGAACCAGCCCTGGCCGTCGATGCCATAGAAGGGCGAGTTCCACTTGACTGCCTTGCGCACGCCGGGGACGGTGCGCACGATGAGCGCGTCGAGGCGGCGCCCGACGTCGCGTTTCCAGCCGGGCATGGCCGCGATGTAGGCCTGCACGGGGGCGTCGCCGTCGGCCTTCGCGATCTGAGGGTTGCCGCCTGCGAGCAGGGTCGGCTTCGCAGCGACCCGCTTGGCGGCGGCCTTCTTTGCGACCTGCG